>JABWBZ010000234.1 GCA_013359335.1 bacterium | reverse complement strand
AAGGCAATTGTCGCTTGTAAACATTCAGAATTACTGTAAAGCCTGTGTTTTTGCTGTTGTTAGGAGATATACGGTCAATCGGCAAAAACCGGAAAAATTCTTGACATTCAAAAGTCTTTCCTATATATTGAGCCCCATTTTGGATAAGACAATATCCGGTTAAATTTTTTAGAATACATACATTTTATTTAATCAGACATTTAGACAGACAAATTAGAAGAACCCGGTTTACCGGGAGGAGTAAGTATGGCCAAAGGCAAAGGTAACCGCATCGTCATTACGATGGAATGTACGACGTGCAAAACCAGCGTTGTTCCGGGAGTTTCCCGCTACACCACGGAAAAAAACAAAAAAAATGACGCTGAGCGTCTGGAAGTGATGAAGTATTGCCGCTATGAACGCAAACATACGCTTCACAAAGAAACCCGTTAATCGCGGTAATTTTAAGGAGTTTTAAAATATGGCTAAGAAGCAAACTTTTGTTGACAAAACCGCCAAAGTACAGGCCTATTCCGAAAAAGTAAAATGCGGATCCTGTAATCAGGAATCGGTTGCCGGTTATGCAAAATTTGTCGAATCCAAAGTGTCCGAAAAAAGCGGCGCATGGAAATTCCTCGAACGAAAAGTCAAATTATGCGGTAACTGCGGCGCTATTCTCGCCTAAGAGTATGATTAATAAAGATCTTCTCAAAATCCTGGTCTGCCCGGCATGCAAAACCACCGTCAAAGAAATCGGTGAAACGCTTCTGTGCACCAATTCCGAATGCCGCCGCCAATACACCGTGAAGGACAATATCCCTGTCATGCTGATTGACGAGTCGGTGGTTATTGAACGCGGCGTTTTCGATCAGGCTGTGAAATAATTTCTATCCCTATTCCTCAAATTTTTTAAAGCGTCCATTGTGACGCTTTTTTTATTTCATTGAACCGTAAATTCTTCCTGCATATTTTTCTAATCATTATTGAATAATCAATTCCAGAGGTGCTGAGTGAGTTCAGGTATGTTGCGCATTGCAGCGGCTATAGTGGCTATTCCTTTTTTTGTGGCGGCGACAATTTTGGGCGATTGGTATTTTTTTATTCTAATCCAGTTGTTGATAATTCTGGGCGTATGGGAAGCGTTGAAATTAGCTCAACAAAAAAGTGCGTCACCGCAGATGATCTTGGCGGCAGGATTTTCAATTATCTGGGCCGGTTTATTTCAGTTTGATCTTTCATTTTTTGCATTACCCGTAATATTAATTTTTTTATTGGCCGTTTTGCTGGTGGAGTTATTTCGGAATCATGGATCGGCCATACTGAACGTTTCAACGACGGTATTTTCTGTATTGTATGTGGCTTTGCCAATGACGAGCCTTTTGATGCTGCGCCGCATGCCGATGGAATTGCATCAATCCGACATGACCGGAACGCAATTGATTTTTGTTGTGCTGGGAGGAATATGGGCGTGCGATACGCTGGCGTATTATGGAGGCCGGCTTTTCGGGCGTCATAAATTTTTTGAAAGAGTGAGTCCCAAAAAAACATGGGAAGGCGCTGTCACAGGCTTTTTCGGAGCATTGTTAGGCGTCTGGTTGATCCGATGGATTTCTGAGACTTCAGGTTATACATTTATTCTCACGTTGCCGCAGACATTTGTAATCGGCGTTTTTGCCGGAACTTTAGGGCAAATGGGCGATCTGGCCGAATCGTTACTCAAAAGGGACGCCCAGGTAAAAGATTCAGGAACGCTCATTCCCGGCCACGGCGGAATTCTGGATAGATTTGATAGTTTGTTGTTTGTCGCACCCGCAACTTATATTTATGTATATTATTTCATCTTCAGGTAATTGAAGTGCTAATTAAATTGGTCTCAAAAATGAGATATACTTTTTTCTCGCAAAGCCGCCAAGCCGCTAGGGTATGCATTTCTGCGTTTTTGCGATTCTGCGGTATTGTTTTTTTTAAATGGATTCTAATTATTTCATTTGTAGTGCTTTTTAGTTGCAGTCGGCCTGCGGAAATTCAACTCGGTGGAACGGCCGTTATCGCCGTGTCCGCTGACGCGGACGTGCTCGATCCGATTTTCTGGTCGAGCAGTTCCACCGGTACAATTTTGCAATTTACTTTTCCGGATTTAATTGAACTGAATTTTGATACGTCAACAGGCCGAACTGAATACGTACCATCATTGGCAAAGTCGTGGGAATGGTCGAATGACGGCCGAACTTTGACTTATCATTTGCGTACCGATGCGCACTGGTCTGATGGAATTCCGATCACAGCGCAGGATATTAAATTTAGTTACCGCCTGTATGCGAATCCAAAAATTCAAAATGTTCGAAAAAGCTATTTTACTTATTTCTTTAAAAACGAATTGGGCGAAGTTGATATGAATCGATCGGTGAATGTTGAAAACGATTCGACCATTGCTTTTAATTTCGTATCAGCGTATGACCGGTTTCAGCAATTAACCCATACGGCGTTGAATTTTGTCCCAAAACATATTTATGAATCCGTTGATCCGGCGCAAATTCGTTCATTGGCCATGAATCAAGAAAAACCGGTTACGGGCAAACATTACACGATTGAAAAATGGATTCGGAAACAAGAAATAACTCTGGCGCGCAACGACCATTGGAAAATTCCGCATCAAGCTTATTTGGACAAAATTGTTTTCCGGATTATTCCGGATGCGAATACGCGTTTGATCGAATTGAAGACAGGACATGTCGATTTTATCGAAGGATTGTCTCCTGAAGAAGTCCGTGAATTCAAAAACGATTCCGGGATCCGAATTGAAAAACAATCGTTTCGCCGTTTTGATTATATTGGGTGGAGTCATATCGACGTGGAGGCGTACAAAAAAAATAAAGCCATCAAACCGAATTTTTTATTCGCAGACCGGAAAGTAAGACAAGCCCTCACGATGGCGATTAATCGTGAAGAATTGATTCGAAGCTGGTTAGGCGAGTACGGGCAAATGTGCAACGGTCCTATTTCTCCGGCTTTCAAATGGGCTTTCAATGACACGCTTCGGCCAATTCCATACAATGCCGTTCGGGCTAAGCAATTATTAGCCGAAGCAGGATGGCAGGATCACGATGGAGATGGTATTCTCGATAAAGATGGAAGGAAATTTGAATTTACTATTACAACCAATACTGGCAATTCACGGCGTGCGTTTGCGATGCAGTTTATCGTCTCTGAACTCAAAAAAATCGGAATTGAAGCGCGGGCGCAATTGCTTGAGTCGAATGTGTTCAATTCGGGTTTGCGCAACCGCGAATACAATGCCTTTATCGGCGGGATGAATACGGCGATGACGATCGACCTGCGTTCTCAAATCGGATCGAATCTGGAGAAAAGTACGTTTAATGTTTGTGCGTATCAAAATCCGGTGATCGATAGTTTGCTGGATGCCGCGTCCGGTAAAATCGATCCGTTCGAAGCGGCGCAGGTCTGGAAGGAAATACAAGTCATTTTAAATCAGGATCAGCCGGTGACGTACTTATTCTGGTTTGATAATCTCGTCGGAATTAATAACCGCTTAAAAGGCACGCACGTCGATATTTTGTCAGCTTATCATGAATATTATAATTGGCAAAAGATTGAGCAACAGGAATAATAAGCTGCCGAATGTAAAAACATGATGATAGTGTATATTTTAAAAAGATTAGCCGGCGCTGTGCCGTTGACTTTTGGATTGCTGACGCTGACTTTTTTTCTGATCCGGCTTGCGCCAGGTGATCCGACGGCGATGTACATTGATCCTAATATCGATCCCGATGCCGCCGATCGTATGCGCGAGAATCTTGGACTGAATGATCCCCTGATGGTTCAATATGGGAAATGGTTGGGTATTATCCCGCCATTTGAAGGCGTATGGCAAGGAGAATTCGGAATTTCATTTAGCAAACATCGTCCGGTTTTCGATATAGTGTTGGAATCGACGGGCAATACATTGCTGCTGACCGGCGGGGCTTTGTGCGTGGATTTAGTAGTGGGAGTTTTGATTGGAATTGTTGCGGCATTGAATCGCGAAAAAAAAATGGATCATATTATTACCGTTGGAAGTTTGTTTTTTTATTCCATGCCGCATTTTTGGCTGGCGCTGATGCTGATTCTAATTTTTTCGCTGGGATTAGGCTGGCTGCCGGCGTCGCAAATGCACTCGGTGAATGTAGATCAATTGAGTACGCCTGCTTATATAGGGGACATGATTTCACACATGATCATGCCGGTATTTGTGTTGGGAATAGCTTCAGCTGCGTCGACGGTGAGATACATGCGCAGCAGCATGCTGGAAGTTATTAAACAAGATTATATTCGTACCGCGCGTGCAAAAGGATTAAGCGAAAGAAAAGTGATATACCGGCACGCGCTTCGTAATGCGCTTCTCCCATTGATTACGATTATCGGATTATCATTTCCTTTTCTTTTAAGCGGCGCCGTGATTACGGAAGTCATATTTGCGTGGCCGGGGATGGGAAGGGTGACCGTTGACGCCATATTCGCGCGCGATTATCCTTTGATTATAGCCAATACGCTCGTGGCCGGCGTCATGGTCATTGTAGGAAATTTATTGGCCGATGTACTCTATGCATTAGCCGATCCCAGGATAAAACTGCGGTAAATTTTCTCGAAATCCCCCTTCTTTATTTAAAAATTAACCCGGTTAGGTCAAATTTGATTATAATTTTATTAATTATATCATTATTTCATCCACTCGCCCAATTGCAAACACATACTCATAACTCTATCTTGTGTAGCCTTATAAGAATCTTTTCAAGATTTACAACACACATCTTTTTAGCACGTCTTTTTCTGATTTTTTTGTAGAAAAGTAAAGTAAAGTCCTTTCGAATCTGTATTAAAAAATACCGTTCGCATTCTATTTCATGAGTATCAACTTCATTTTTTAATGATTTCAAATCTCACGATTGGAGGTGAAAGGCACACTTTATACGAGTTGTTTTAATTTTTTCGCACTAACTAATTAATTTATTCTTTAAGGAGGAACACTGTATGTTCTGTACGACATTTAGAAAATTCGCATTGCTTTTTGCAATGGCTTTTTCATTGGTTCCGTTATCCTTGTTCGCCGGTACAAACGGCAAGGTTACCGGTATCGTGAAAGACAAAGAAACGGGCGATGCGCTTCCAGGCGTGAACATCATTCTCGATGGTACGACGATGGGCGCTGCGACCAATGCGCAAGGTGAGTTTACTATTATTAATGTTCCTGCTGGCGTTTACACACTCAGCACGAGCATGATCGGTTATACTAAAGTGACCAAACAAAACGTCCGCATATTGCCGGACTTCACGACGCGTGTAGATTTTGATCTTTCCCCGGAATCGTTAGGCGGCGAAGAAGTAGTGATCGTAGCTGAACGTCCGTTGATCCAAAAAGATCAAACGATGACCATGACGGTGACTTCGTCTGAAGAAATCAAGAACCTGCCGGTTCGCGGTTTCCAAGCGGCGGCC
>JABWBZ010000233.1 GCA_013359335.1 bacterium | reverse complement strand
CGATCGGCTGACCAGATGACAAACAAACCGAACGGAATAAAAATTAAGGATATGTGATGATTGGTCAGCGTCGATCCGGCAAGAAAACAAAAAGCATAAAAATATTTATCAATGCCGGTCAGGTTATTGAGCCGTGCCAATCTCCACTGAAATAAAATCCACAATAAAAAGCCTGTAAAAAAATTATTGAGACCGTAAACTTCCGTAATGACTGATTGGCTAAAATACGCCGGCGATATTCCGACGCAGAGAGACGCGATCAGAGCTGTTACAGAAATAAAACCCGCTTTCAGTTCTCTCAGCCATAACACGCACGTGCAAAACAAAAACATAATTCCGGCTGATGAAAAAACAGCGGACATTAAATTTATTCTCCATGCCACATTGCCGACCGGTAGATAAGAAAATAATTTCCCGAGCATCGTGAAAAGCGGATAACCGGGTTCGTGAGGAATACCCCATGAATACGCTGCTGTGATCAGTTCACCGCTATCCTCAAACGTCACCGATGGGGCAAGCCCTGCAAGGTAAATCATTACCGGAATGACGCCGCTTAAAATCATGGCCGGTTTAAAATACTTATCATGTAAGAAAATTAAGTCCGATTCCTTCAAGTGCGTTTTAGTTTTGTCTGCTTTCATTGTGTCATTAAGTTAACAACTGAACGACGGAAAAACCGTCATGACGAATATATCGTTATTGTGGGTATGGGCATACTGTGATTATATTAATAATAAACAAATACTTATATAAGTATAAATTTTTAAATTTATGGCATTGAAGTTGATGGATAAGAATTGAAAGTGTTAAGGCCAAACACATATTAAGAAAAATGATCTAATTTAAACTAAAAGGAGCAACTATATGATTACCGTACTTAAAAGATCAAACTTGCTGATGCTTTTGTTTGGGCTCAGCTTGTATGGCATCGGCTGTTCAGATAACAGCGATTCGTTGACGGCTGATGAAGCTTCCATTCAGGAAGAAATCGAAACGGACGCCGAAGAAATTTACGGCGTCGACATTATGAATGAAGAAGATCCTTCAAATTTTGCGACCACGGCATCCGAGTCGGACGTGTTGGCTAAGTCCATGAGTCCGATCGAACCTTTTGCATATGGCCGTAAATTGCGCAACCGGGTTATCGAAAGGCATCGTTTGCAATTTGAATTCGCAGGCGATGGACAAACTGCTGAAGCGATGATTACTTATCGTTTAAGAGGACAGTTCGTTATTCGCACACGGGATTCCAGCTCAAATACCCGAGGCTTTTATTTCAAGCCTTTTGATCACATGATGCAACGCAAAGTACGTTTTGTGAGAAACCAGGATACCACAGCTGAACGTAAATGGCTGCGCAATGGCATCTCGCCGGCTTACGGAATTTCTGAAGGCGGTACTTTGAGTTTAACCGGCTCGATTGCGATTCACATTACGCACGACGGTACTGAAACGACTTATACGATCAACGATCCTTTGAATTATTTCTTTACCGATCAAACTTCGCTTCCGACGGTTCAGCCGGGCGATGAGGTTCGTATCGAAATCGCCATTGCCAATAGCAACGCCGATGACGCTCCTTACGGAATCGTTCATCGCGGACGTAACAAGGCGCATCTTGGACGTGTGAAAACTATTTTCAATGATGAAGGCGTAGATGGCGATGCCGTGTCCGGAGACGGAGTTTACACAGTCAAATGGACCGTTGAAAATAACGGCGTAACGGGCAATCATATCGGCGTCGTTGATTTCTTCTCCCATAGCACCGTATTCGACAGTGAAGCGCCTTACAATTCATTGGTTGTAGCGCTTCCTTACAATAAAGTGCAATAACCGGCAATCAACAATCTTGCGTGATACAGGAAATTTTCCTCTCTCATCCTCCACGGCCTGTATCACGCAGGTCTTTTTTTAGTTTAAAAATTCGTATGAAAAAACTTCTTAAAGAAATTCGTTGGTATGCCGGCTTCGCCATCCTGGCTTTGATGATCGTTCCATCCAAACATACTTCGGAAATCGCACGCCGGCCGACATTTTATCCGGCACGAATGGTCTTGTCAAGTTTGGAAAAGCTTGAATCGGGTATACAACTTCACACCGGTTTGGATGAGAAAGAGAAATCGGAAGTGGAAACGATTGCAAGCAAACTACGGGTTACTCAGCCGTCTTACCCGATTCTTGCAACGGCCTATCGTACTAATGCCGAACGATCTCTCCCAGAATAAACGGTTTTTCTTTTTTTTGCCGCAATATTTTTATCGTTAAATCCGCTTGCTTTTTGCCGACGACGAGAATCATGCCCACGCCGAGATTGAATGTACGGATCATATCGTCGTAGGGAACATTGCCGAGACGCTGAATCAATTCAAACACCGGCGGCACTTCCCAAGAAGACCAATCGATTTTTATTTTTAATTTTTTTGGAATGATTCGGTACGTGTTTTCAAAAATTCCTCCACCCGTAATATGCGCTATTCCTTTAACGGCAATTTTTTCCATTACCGCTTTAACCGGTTTCAGATACGATTTGTGAACTTTGAGCAATTCTTCTCCCAAAGTACAGCCTAACTCCGGTACATTTTCCTCAAGCTTGTATTTTTCCATCAGCACTTTTCTGGCGAGTGAATACCCGTTGGTATGAAGACCTGATGAATGCAGTCCGATCAGGACATCGCCGTTTTTAATCACCGAACCATTAATAGCTTTTTTCTTTTCCACTACACCGACGATCGTACCGGACATGTCATACTCGCCATCCGCATAAAAACCCGGCATCTGGGCTGTCTCGCCGCCGATTAACGAACATCCGTTTTTTTTGCAGCCTTCTGTCAACCCTTCGACAATCTCCGTAATTACCCGTTGTTCGACTTTGCCCAATCCAAGATAATCGAGAAAAAATAATGGCGTCGCTCCGCATGCGAGGATGTCATTCACGCAATGATTAACCAAGTCTTCACCGATCGTGTCGTGTTGATCCATCAGTACGGCAATTTTAAGTTTCGTTCCGACGCCATCGGTGCTTGACACTAATACCGGGTCGTTAAATTTATTTTTTGGAAAACGATAAAAACCACCGAACAATCCGATTTCGGACATCACGTTTTTATCAAATGTTTTCCGAACCATTTTTTTGATCCGGTCTTTGGCTTCGTTGCCTTTGGAAATGTCGACGCCGCTGTCTTTATACGTCATGGATTGAGACACAAAAAAACTCCTGATTTATTTTGGAAATCGATAATGAGCATTGATCGTCCACGTATTTAAAACGTCTTCCATCGCCACATAACCTGGCGATGGATAATTGTGAATAACCAGAGGGCGATTGGATTCTTTCAATCGTTTATCCGCAATGATGCCGATATGATCAAGTTTGCCGCTGTCGGTAAGATCCCAAATGACAATGTCGCCCGCTTGCCATTCGGAAAGATGATTGTCTGAAGTTTCCGTGGTCAGCGTTTTCCCAAACCGTTTAAAAAAAACATTTAACATCGGAACGCGGCGATGATCGATATTAGGATCGGGTTTGGTCAAACTCCATATCGAATACGGATAGGCGGAAAAATTTTTAGAGGCATCGTCGTGAAGCAGTTTTTGCAAATCGTAGCCCGCCAAACGAAACGAACGTATCAAAACATCCGTGCATACGCCGATTTCCGGATCAATGTCGCCCATCGGATAAATGAATTTACCTTGATCGACGCTGTCGCGAAAAGTTGTAACATAATACGCCATCGACCGATCGTAACGAAATGGATTTTCAGCAAAAATTTTGGCTGCGCTTACAATAGAATTTTCGCTCCCGGCATATATGAACCGATCCTTGTTCTGAGTTGGCTGCGCTTGGCATGATGGTAAAATCAAAATTATCAAAAAATATATGGATCGATTCATTAGCGCGCGACTCCGGCTAATTCTTCCAGCACTTCGACAAATGTTTCCCATGTATATTTTTTCTTTTCAATTTCGATGTTTTTGGCAAACTCAGCTTCACGCTTCTCAGCATAAAACCTCAGTATGGATTCGGCAATTTTTTCAGGATTATTGGGCGGCGCGATAAACCCGGTTACGTTATCGAGGACAACTTCCGCCAAGCCTCCGACATCGGTCACAATCGCCGGCTTGTTAAAATGATACGCAATTTGAACGATCCCGCTTTGCGTCGCCGAACGATACGGCAAAACCACAGCGTCGCTCGCGCAAAAAAATTGGCCGACTTTTTCGTTGGGGCAATAGTCGGCGTAAAGCGTTACGCGATCCTCAAGATTTAATTTTTTGATCAAATCGCGGTATTCTTCTTCTGATTCATAAAATTCTCCCGCAATCAGCAAGTGTACGTTCAGTTGTTTTAATACGACAGGCATTGCATGTAGCAGGATGTCGAGCCCTTTGTATCGACGAATAAAACCGAAAAACAATAGGACACGATCGGCCGAAATTTTCAATTGCACTTTTGCATCGTGTTTTTGTACTGGATCGCCAAAAATATTATAAATCGGATGCGGCGTGTTACGATAGTGAGCGTTCGGTTTAAGGGACAACAGATCTTTTTTAACCGTTTCGGATTGCGTGATAAACAAATCCGTACTATTCAGAATGAAATGCGTCATCGTAATATCACCGATGCGTTTTTCATGAGGTAAAATATTATCGCCAATCATCATGGTTTTGCTTTTAGCCAATCGCCTGCTTAAACGCGAAATCGTTCCGAGACACGGCGCAAAAAAAGGCATCCAATATTTGAAGATAACCAGTTCAGTGCCGAATTTTTTGATTTCGCGATAGGCTTGAAACCATGTTAAAGGATTGATTGAATCGATGATAATTTTACTATCAATTTTTATTGGCGCTTCGCTGGTTTCTGTCTGAGTTTTTCCTGGAAAAAATATTTTCGGATATTGCCGCTTGAAATTAATAATCTGAACTTCATGGCCTTTTTTTTTGAGTTCCAGGTACAAAATGGCTGTGTACTGGGCGATGCCCCCGCGAAGCGGATAGACTGGAGCGATGAGGGTGATTCTCAAGACGACTATTGTTTTTTCTTGCTGAAACTGATTTTTAAATTTTTGTTCTTTTTTTCTTTGTTGTCTTCTGTAGAACTCGGTGCATCTTCATTTTTACCGTAATTTTTCAGAATCGACTCCACGATGTTGGTTGTGGACAGTCCATTAACCAAATCGACCAGCGCAACCTGACCGCCGTAAGATTCCACAATGTCGTGGCCAATCACTTTTTCAACGGTGTAATCCGAGCCTTTTACCAAGATATCTGGCTTAATGGTTTTAATCAATTCCAATGGCGTGTCTTCATCAAAGATCACAACATAATCGACGGATTCAATAGCCGACAAAATGTGAGCGCGCTCGGCCTCGGAAACGATGGGCCGTTTTTCGCCTTTAATGCGGCGTATGGACGCGTCGCTATTCAAACCGACGATCAGCTTATCGCCGAGTTTGCGGGCTTTATTGAGTAAAGTAATGT
>JABWBZ010000232.1 GCA_013359335.1 bacterium | reverse complement strand
CAAAAAAGATGTTTTTTACATTGTTGATCCAGTTGTTCAGCCAATCTTGTTCAAATTCAATACCATCCAGAGCTGCATGCCAGAACATGCCATGAAAAGCAACTAAAGTGTCCTTTTGTTTCTCAAAATTTTCCTTGAACATATTCATTGTCATTTCGCGATTTTGTTTAGTTTCATCAGGGGTAAGCGTTGGATTAATTGTATGAGCATTCATCCATATAGCAGCGACATAACGATAAAATTCAGTTGTCTCGTACAAACTCATACCCATTCCGTACGCCAGTCCAAGATGCATTTGAATTGCCGCGCCCAAAGCCCGTTGATAATCCCACTCTTCCGATTCAGAAAGGATTTCCAACACACATTGTGATGAGGCTTGAAATTGTCTTTCCGAGATCAGGATTCCATTCGGCCCGCCGTACCGTTCTATTTCTGGCTCATACTCGATAAATTGAACCGAATTATTCGGTAGCCAAGCATGGTCTTCGGGCAATTGTTTTATCCATTCAGGTTCATCGCGTCGCGAGGGATGAATGTTGAAATAATCATGAAAATATTTTTCGAGTCGTGGCTGAAGGACACTATCCATCAATTCCGTACGGCCTTTAAAGCGTAGGCGGATATGCGGCCCTTTTTCCCAATAGCGGATGAAAAAAAACTGCTCGGCCAAATTTTCGCGTAAAACTTTTTCAATAAAATGTTTCACAACATTGCTTAAAAAGCTTTCCCATGGCTCGGCGTAGTATAAATAAGTGGCTAACCACTTCGATGACGCATTATTCACGGTATATTCTTCCTGTTTAAGAGTTTTGCCATTGAACAAGTGACTCGGTTACATATCCTACATTTCCGATTTTATTCAATTGCCCCGGAGCAGGCAGCATTTCTTCAATGATAAGATTTTTCGGAACTTTGGTAATAAGTTTGGCAAAAAGATTGACTAAGAAGGGGTTTTTAAAAGAAATGTATTGCGGTTTATAATCATCCCGGCGCAGTTTCTTCCGGTCTTCTTCGCCGATATGCGACTGATCCATACGGTCAAAGACAAAAATAAAAACATCATCGGGGATACCATGTTCTAATTTCCACTCATTTATGCGGACGAAATATGCGGCTTCGGTTTCGAGTGGTTGCTTTGCCGGCAAAAGTTGTTTAGGAACTTGCCATGATTTTCTTTGTAAAATAAGCCATTGGTCATAAATGATTCGAGATTTGATTGTGATTTCAGGTTTTTCAGCGGCGTTTTGGGACGAAGGAGTTTTCTCAAAATTTTTATTTACGGCCTGATTGATCGACCAAACGCCCAAAACTTTAGTGAAAGAGAACCGGCTAAGGAGCTGAAATAATTCCGACCTTCCTCCATGCCCTTGAAAACCTAGGTCAAAAACATGCACTTGTTTTTGCGATTTTTTATGAATGAGTTCGAGGCCGCCTTTTTTTTGCTCATATTTGATAAACAAATCCGTTACGGGAATCTGTTTTTCAGGCGCCAGGCTGTTATGGCTATTCGGTATCCAAATTTCGTAAGGCATCAGCGGAGGATGGAGATTAGCATTGAAATAAGACGCGTCGCAATTTTCAGCCATAATTTCATCCGATGCCATTGACTGATTTTGAATTCGTAATTCGTTAGTAACGCCTGAATTAAATATGTGTAAAAATCGGCTAAACATTTTTCCAAAACCCGGCATTGAACTGTTTAATACGCCTTTAATTTGTAAAGCCGCGTCGGCAGACGAGTCTGAATCGAGAAAAAATTGGATAAATGCCCCCATTGAACACTTCTCGTGCAATGATGGATGAATTCCAAGCTGCTCATTTATTTTTTTAACAACGTCCAAATTGATATTAATCGTATCATGGTGAGCCGGATGAATAGCTGCTGCTTCCAATCGAGCTTTAATAGAGGCCGCCATCGCATCACGCCATTGTTTTTGGAGCGTTTGGCGTTCGCTTAGTTTTTGGAATTGTATTAGGTTTTCGGTGTCAACCTTTTTGTTTTTTTCATTGTTGCCGTCAGGCGGGATTTGGTCTTTCTGATTTTGATTTTCAAGTTTTTCTTTATTGGCTTTAGCCAATTTTTCAGTTTCGGGTTTCTTATATTCCCGGTAATAATCTTCGTAAAAAGTGAGTAAATCGACTGTGTTATGGCCGTATTTTTTCAAAAAAAAATCTGTCATAGTATCGATTTCAGGCTGGGTACCTTCGAACAAGATCAAAGATTGTAATAAGGCATTCAAGCTTTGGATCCGTTTTTGCAGATCGTCATGATGAATTAAAGGTGAAATATCGAGAGTCGTGTCTTCATAAAACATTTGTTCAGGTTTAAAATGAAAAAATGTCGACGTTTTTTGCTTGAAAGCATCCGGACTTTTTTCTGAAACATCTTGCGATTTAGTTTCGCCGTTATTGCCGGCCGATTCTTCTGCTGAATCTATAACATCATTATTTTTTTCAGCCTCTAGCTTTTTTGCCTTTTCAATCTGTATTTTTGAATACTCCTCGAGAGTTACACGTTCTTCTGCTGGTAAACCTGCAGCTTCGTGCAATTGCCAGCAAGTGCTACGGAAATTTGCATGAACTTCTTTTAGAATATTTTTTCGCGCTGCAACTCCGGCTTGAGCGTATTCATTGCATTTTTTCCGCATGACAGCGAGCGATTGTGTCAGGCTTTTCAACAATACAGTATTAGCCGGAAGGGATTCTAACTGGGATCTTAACTTAATGTCCCAATCCGGATCCGTTCCGGAAACGCCAAGATTGAACTCCAAAAATCCATAGTCCAAGAGTTGGTTGATGAATTCCTGTATTTCCTCGCTTGAAGCGTCGATGTATTCATTGTCGATAATGGTTTTGATAAGTTCGGAATATTGAATGCCTTCTTCCGAATTCGAGGTTAGATATAACAGAACTTCCAAAACCGGATTGGCAGGAATGCGTTGAAAAGCTTCGATGTTATTACTATTGGTAAGAAACAGATAGTAAGCGTCGCGCTTCTGAATTGTCGGGTTCGGACGGAGGCGAAATTGGAAGTATATCTCAGAAATTTTGAGTAATATCCCTTTGAGATATTGATACAACATGTTATTAAGCCGGATATGGCTTTCATAACCTGGATTGGCTTTTTCGCCAAGTTCAAAATGTTTTTTAGTTTCAAAAGACAGGGCACCTATTGCCAAATTAGTAAATGTGCTGAAAGGCGATGTTTTGGCGTACATTCTTGAAATATACCTGATCAGGCTTTCTTCGGTATCGCAATGATGCTTGTTGACAGCAGACTTATCATGCTGAATGTATTTGTCGACTTGGTTTAATAGAGATTGACTGGAGAGGAGCAGGCCCTTTTGGAATTTTTCGTCGCTTGCAATTTGACTTAACGTGTCTCGCAATGTCCTTATTTCGCCACCAAAAGTCCGTTCAAAATTCATTCTTAAATCTAATAAAGTTTTCTTGAGCGATAAGTAATCGTGCAATTGTTTATTGACTATTTTGGGTAGGCAATCAGATAGCGGCAGAATTTCTTCAGCTACATTTTTTTCATTAAAAACGTTTCGTTTTAAGTTGAGTAGTTTTTTTTGAAGTTCCGGTTTTTGTTGATTAGATTTGATTGTTTCAAACAGGTTGTCGCATATTTGGTTTTTGGTGGTTTTGAATTTTTCAGTCAGTTCTATGATTTCGGTGACAGAGTCAATTGATTTTTTGGCGTTTAAAGTTGTTAACGTATCAAATGTACCCCCACCGGTACGTATCAGCATATATGGAAAAAGCTTGATCGACATATTATTAGATGCTGTTTCAGGTTATTATTTTAATTTAACATTTAAGCGCTCTATTGAATGCCGTTTTGATATGGATTAAGGAAAAGCATTTCTGCACCCCGATGAATAAATTGCAAAAATTGTAAAAACAGAACAGGGACTATTTTGATGCTACATATTTACTATAACTATAATCGAATCTGAAGACAACTGGCTGACAAGACAGATTTTTTCATAAAAAACTACTTTTTAGATAACGTGCGACGTGTCAAGTGGTAATTGTTTTGCTAAAAAGTATTCATATCCACCCCAAGAATACCGTCGCGCGAAGGCGTAAAAATATATACCTTAACGCTTCAGCGATTTATAAGAAAAAATTGCGCCTCATTTTTATGATCAATTTTAATTAGCATGAATCTAACACTCGAAGAAAAAATAGGACAATTGATTATGCCGCGGCTCGATCTGCCGAGTTCTGATTTATCGTGGGCTGAGAGATTGATTAGAGAATTTCACATCGGCGGTTTTATCCTTTTTGGCGGAGAAGTGGATACGATAGGGGAAACGCTCAATTATTTACAACGGATCAGTAAACATCCATTGCTGTTTTCTGCCGATCTTGAGCGAGGTTTAGGACAACAGGTCAGGGGCGCGACGTCGTTTCCGTATGCTATGGGCTTGGCTGAAGCTCATAGCTCGATGGCATCGGCTATTCCAACGTCGGCGACGATCACGGCGGCCGAATCGCGTGCGGTGGGAATTCATCTGAATTTTGCGCCGGTCGTTGATATTAATAATAATCCCGATAATCCGATTATTAATATCCGCGCCTTCGGCCACGATCTTAATCGCGTGGTTCAATGTTCGACGGAATATATTCGTGCACTGCAGGAAAACAGAATGTTGGCTACGGCTAAACATTTTCCGGGTCATGGTTCTTCTAAAACTGACTCCCATAAAGGCTTTGTGGATGTAACGGATACTTGGCAACGGGACGAAATTACACCATATGCTGAACTTATCCGGCGTAATTTGGTTGATATGGTTATGACCGCTCATATTTTTAATGCCAAACTTGACCCCGCTGTTCCGGCTACCTTATCACCCAAAATTATGGCAGGTATCTTGCGCGACAGCCTGAAATACAATGGCGTCATCATTTCCGACGACATGCAGATGGGCGCGATTGCCGACCATTATGGATTAGAAAACGCTTTAGAACAAGCAATTAACGCCGGTGTGGACATTGTTTGTTTTGGTAATAATTTAAGTTACGACCCCGCGATTATCACAAAGGTTCATACAATTATCAAACGTTTAGTAGCGGAAAAAAAGGTTTCGTCCGAACGTATTGATGAATCGTACCGCCGCGTCCTTCGGCTTAAACAAAAAATTCGGTGATACGTTAGAGTCACCGAATTTCTTGCGAGTTGAACTTATACGTTCGGTTTCTGCTGGTATTTTAACCCAAACAGTGGTCGTAGGATACGGATTTTTCTGATAATAAATTCATAAACAGCCATGCAACTTAAGCCGGTACAGATGACAATCACGAAGAATTGCAACGGCGGAGCTATATTTGTACGGAATATGAGCAGCGACCATAGATACAAAAATATCATATGGAGGATATAAACAGGATAGGCAGCCTGACTCAGGTAATCCAACGTTTTGCTGGGGCTGTTGAGATGTTTATATCCAAAAGCAAAAACTGTCAGAATCCAAC
>JABWBZ010000231.1 GCA_013359335.1 bacterium | reverse complement strand
AAATTCACGGATTGGTTTTCGGTGATTATTTTTATAAAGCGAGCGGAGACTCGACGGGAAATGGATCGCAATATCAAAATATTCACAAAGAAAAGTCGGCCTTTCAGTTCAGATGGTTTCGCCTTTTCTACGATCACAATATTTCGGATAACTTTTTCGCACAATTCATGCTGGAAGGCGACGATCGTACGTTTGACAACGGCGGACGGCATAGCTTGTTCGTAAAATTAGCGTATTTGGAATGGAAGAATGTCGTCTCGAATATGAATTTGCGGTTTGGTATGATTACGACGCCGACTTGGGCTACAGCGGCCAAGATGTGGGGTTACCGATCGCTAGAAAAAACCGCTACTGATTTCAGAAATATGGGCGCCTTTTCCGATATCGGTATTGCGGCCAATGGCAAATTGGGCGCTGACGGAATGTTTGGTTACACCGTCATGATCGGCAACGGGAGCGGGCCTAAACCTGAAAATGATAACTCGAGAAAATTTTATGGCGCGTTTTCTGTAAAACCGATTAAAAATCTGGTAGCGGAAGTAAACGTAGATTATGAACAAGGTCTCAAAAACAAACAAAACAAATTCAAACTCAACAAAATGAATTTAATCGGTTTTGTCGGTTATCAGACCGAGAAATACTCGGCCGGATTGGAAGTCGGACAACAAACGCAAAGCAATGTTACCGATTCAACGGACGTCAAACCTTTTGCAATCTCGCTGTTTGGCCACTACGCCCTATCGGAAAAACTCAAAGCAGTGGGACGCTGGGACTTATACAACCCCGATCAGGAAGTCAAAAAAGCAGGTTATACTGAATCATTTTTTCTGTTAGGATTGGATTACATGCCTGTCAAAGACGTGCACTTTATTCCCAATGTATGGGTCAATTCTTTCTCTAAAAAGAAATCGACTGTTGCGTCGCGTGATACCGATTTAGTTTACCGCCTCACACTGTTTTATGTGTTCAAATAAATTTCAGAACAATCGATAAACAAAAAAGCCTGTTGAAATACCAAATTCAACAGGCTTTTTAATTGAATACCGATCTGGCCTGTATGTTTTTCATTTAGGTTCCCATAATTCAATCCGATTGCCTTCCGGATCGATGATCCAGCCGAATTTACCAAATTCATATTCTTCAACTTTTTCGTCGACTGTCACGCCTTCTTTTTTCAGTTGTTTTAAAACTTCATCCAGATTCTCAACCCTGTAATTGATCATAAACGATGCATTGCCGGGAGAAAAGTATTTTGTATCCTCGGGAAACGCACTCCAAACAGTCTGTCCGATTTTTTCAGGATTATCTAATTCACGCCATTGAAAAATCGAGCCGTTTTCATCCTGAAATTCCTGACCCAAATGTTCGGCATACCACTGCCGCATGGCTTTGGGATTTTTGGTTTTGAAAAAAATTCCACCGATGCCTGTGACGCGTTTCATGGTTGTTTCTCCGTCGATTGATTTTTGATAAATGCGGCCATAGTTTCGAGATACCCGTCGGGAAAAACGGGCGAAAAAAATAATCCTGGAAAGCGGTTGATTTTCATTTGATGGCCGGCGTTGGGATAGATCATTAATTGGGAAGCGGGTTTGACGATCGGCAAAAGCCGTCGTACGCTCGTTTCCACGTCGATAACTTCATCGTTGGTTCCGTAAACCAGCAGTATCGGCGTCGAAAGATTTTGGTACAGCGGCATTGGATCGAACGTATGATGGCGAATCCACGGATTGAGTTTGACCTTATCGAGCGATGGAAGTTGATCGCCGCGTCCGGCCAGATCAATCCAGTGTTGCAGATAACCTTTATCGTAGGCCGATCGCGCTTCCTGGTCGAGCAAGAGCAGCGACAAGTGTTGCACGATTTCGCTCCAGTTTTTCCGATCATGAAAATATCTGAGCAATTTCTGCTGAATGTGTAAAAAATTTTGAATAGTTGATTCACCGAATCCATCGGCTTCCATATCCTTACGCAAGGCATACAACGTATGTTCGGCTGGCGTCATCGCCGGGCCGGAAACGTTGATTAAGAATGAAATGTCGGACGACAGGCTGTCGGCCAATAATTCAATCCACGTTCCCTGGCTGATTCCCCAAAGGCCGATGCGATTGGAATCGACGAGAGGATCGTGTTTTAATTTCTCCACGGCTGCCACGACGTCCTTTGCCAGATCGACAAAATCGCTGGTCAGATAATCGCCCCCCGATTCCCCGCAACCGCGCTTGTCATACGTCAGCGTCACGATACCGTTGCGCGCAAAAAATTTCGCATAGTCTTTAAAATTTTTCTTCACGCCGTATTCCGAGCCGTGAATCATCACGACCGCCGGGAATGGACCGTCGCCGGAAGGATAATACACCGATCCGGATAATTCTATTTTTTCGCTGAAAATTGTCACCGGTTTTGCGGCATAAAACAACATATCGCCGCCACCGAACAGGAAAGTGGTGATGAATAAAAAAATCTTCATGTTCATTTATTTTTTTTGAGCAGTAGAATACTTGCTTTCTACTTTGAGCCATTTCTCGATCCCGACTGGTCGGGACTCGGAATGACATCTCTTAAACTTTGAACAGAAATAACATTTGTTCGTCCGGAGATTGCAAAATTCCTTCCGTAATGACGCCATCCTTGTCTTGAATTTCCTGGACGAATTCGAATCTCTCTGACCGTAATTGCTTCAATCTTTCCGGCATGTCCGTTTCGAAATAAGTAATCGCCGGTGTTCGAAAAACATGCGGGCATTGGCCTTTTTCATAAATCCCGATTTTAATCCAATCATCCTGCATCCCGAGCCAGCGGGTTTCCGGTGAGTTATGCATGTATATTTCAAATCCTAATTTCCACCAAAAAGCGACCGTTTCTTCGAATTTTTCCGTTTCGATACTTAATTCATAAAACGAGCCGCACTTGGTGACGGCATGGCCTTCAGAGGCTGGCCGGCTGCCTTTTTCCCATTTGATCACCACACCGTTCGGATCGGCCAGCTTTTGTTCGATGTCAATGCCGGTTTGTTTCAGATTTACACTCAAAGATTTCCAATTGTCGCTGAAATAAGTCAATCCGGCTTTGACAGAACTCGGCGACTCGAGTTTGTACACCATCAAACCGTCCGTTATCAGCGCGCCATTTTCTGAGCCGGCAATTTTTTTGTAGCCTAATTTTTCAAAAAAAGTCAGGCTTTTTTTAAGATTTTTAACCGGAAAATGAACGCAGGCCGCTGATCCTAATCGCATGAATCCTCTGAAATAATATCCTAAAAAACCAATACGGAAGCATCACCCTAAAGTATGATTGTACGTAATTATCCCCGTCTGAGGATCCAGCCGGTAAACGCGTCGACGGTCTTATCAAAAAAACCGTTCTGAGCGTAAAACATTTCCTCGATCACGTGAGCATTTTCAAACCCGATCGTCATAAAAAAAATGACTTTGTCGAAAAAGAAATTAATCCGGTCGTGAAATTCCAGCAGCGTATTCATCCGCAGTGAATCGTCGTACAAACCTTGTTCGTCGATGAATTGAATCAAATACCGTTTGGCAAGAATGGTGGCAAAAATAACTTCGCCGAGATGAAATTTCTCATGATAGCGGGTGCGGCCAAGGCGGGTATAATACATGGCAATTTCATTTTTCGAAATGTCGCCTTTCATCCAATGAGACAACCGCTTGAAAACGTCGTACACTTTGTCGTGCAGTTCCGCGGAACTGTACTGGTGATAACCCGGCGTCGACGTATTGGTTTTCACGTCTTCGATCCAGCGGGTCGTCAACCGTTCCGCGTTTTCATCGATCATCTTCACCAGTTTATCCGATAACATGATGATCACCTTTTGTTATAGATCTAAAACCATCGGTAAGCCCTTTGAATTTAACAGAAAGTACGATAGTTCGCAAGAGCGTCCGTTAAGAAAAATGACTTTCGTTTTTATACAATTGGCTTTCAGATTTTTTGCCTATCATTGCGTCATGCATCATCGGAACACCATCGATATTTTATCTTTCTTTTATCATCGCGGAATGATAATTTCGCCTGATTCCATCACCAACCATCCGGCTATGAAAAACGTATATTTGCGCGCCGAAGACATTGATTTTGAATTAAAAACACTTCCCGACCGTCCTGAACCCAGCCGCATCCTGATGAGCTCGCCCGATTTCTTCAACGTCTCCGAAGCGATCAATAAATTTATGACCAACGGTGCGGGCAATCTGAACGTCGTGGATCGTGAAAAAGCTTTCCAGCAGTGGTCAAACATTCGCTGGCATTATGAATCGCTGGGTTACACCGTTTCCGTTCTCCGTTCGCAAGACGGACTTGATGATATAGTGTTTTCTGCAAATCAAAGTTTTCCGTTCATGGATCGCAAGACCGGTAAACCCGCCGTTATCATGAGCAATATGCGTAAAGAAAAACGTAAACCGGAAGTCGCTTATTTTCATACATGGTATCGCCGGCATGGTTATGAAGTATTTTATCTGAAGAATTGTTCGTTCGAGTCCAATGGCGACGCGCTGTGGTATCCCGGCAAATACCTGATCATCTCGGGATTCGGCAGTCACGAGCATCATCGGACGGATTTAGCCGCATTGTATCAGATCGCCGAAATCATCGATTGCCCGGTCGTCGGGATCGAGCTCACGCATCCGGATTTTTATCATCTCAATACGACGTTGGCTATCATTGACCATGAAACGTGTATTGCATACAAACCCGGCGTCGGTAAAGAAGGCCACAAAATTCTGGAAACATTCTTTAAACACATTATCGACGTCGACAAAAGCGACGCGTACGATCATTTTGCATGTAATGCTTTTTCGCTCGACGGCCACACTGTGTTGATTCAGAAAACGGCAAAAAAAACGATCAAAAAACTTGAAGCTTTCGGCAAGCACGTGATCCCAGTCGATACCTCAGAATTTATCAAATCCGGCGGCAGCGTTTTTTGTATGAAAATGAAAGTGTATTAATCGCCATTTCGTCAAATAACCATCAAAAAAAAACGAAAGGAAACACACCATGAGCCGAGTCGTACATTTTGAAATTCCAGCCAACGATCCGGAAAAAGTGATGAAATTTTATCAAACCTGTTTCGGATGGCAATACACCCGTTTTGGCCAGGAAGAATACTGGCTGGCCAATACCGGCGAAGCAAATACTCCCGGCATCAACGGCGCTGTCATGAAACGAAAAGATCCGAGACAACCGGTCGCTAATTCCATCGACGTTCCCAATATCGAAACGGCCATGGAAATGGTAAAGAAAAACGGCGGCCAGATTGTCGTCCCAAAAATGGCTATTCCAACAGTTGGCTATCTTGCTTACTTCACCGACCCTGACGGCAATATTTTCGGCCTTTGGCAGAATGACGCTAACGCGAAGTAATTTTTTTGAACCATGTATAGCGGAACGCCGTTCCGCTATACATTTTTTTGTTGCACCGCGAGTCCTCACGTATTACATTCCACGTAATGAAACAAAATAAAAGGACTCGTTTATGAAAAAAATTATCATCCTC
>JABWBZ010000230.1 GCA_013359335.1 bacterium | reverse complement strand
TAAAATGAAAGGCTGGAAAATCGAAGGAGAAATTCCGCCCGGCGTCAAAAAATGCGTCATCGTCGGCGCGCCGCACACCAGCAATTGGGACTTTGTTTACGGAATCGGCGCGCTGGAATGTTTTAAAATGAAAGTCCGGTTTCTCGCCAAAAAAGAATTATTCAAGTTTCCGCTGAAAAACATGTTTTTGAAATTGGGCGGCATTCCAGTCGATCGCAGCAAAAACCAAAGCCTTGTCGACGCGATGATAGAAGTATTTAATAACCATCCTGAATTAAAAATTATTATTCCGACGGAAGGAACGCGCAAACGCGTTGAGAAGTGGAAATCCGGATTTTATCATCTCGCGCTCGGAGCAAAAATTCCGATAGCGCTGGGTTTCCTGGACTACAAAAGAAAACGCGCCGGCTTCGGGCCGACCATGATGCTGACGGGGGAAATTGAAAAAGACATGGCGGCAATCAAAAATTTCTATCAAAATATTACCGGGAAAGTTCCTGAAAATTTCAACGTCGATGCAATCCGGATATCGTAAGGATCAAGCCAATTCGGACAATTCCAGCCAGCGCGTCGATTTTTGATCCAGCATTTCCGTAACCGCATGTAAACGTTCCGACCATTCCTGAAGCGCCTTATAATCCGAACTTCCCCCATTTAATTGTAATTCCAATTCTTTTTTCTCTTTTTCCAATGTCTCGATTTCTTTTCCCAATTTTTCAAACTCATTTTTTTCTTTGTAGGATAATTTGGTTTTAACGGATGTTTTAATATGAGTCGGTTTTTCAGAAACCATTTTCGTTTCGCTATCCTCGCCGGCAATGTGATGGCGGTATTCCGCATATCGTCCGTTAAAATCTTTGATAACACCATCGCCTTCGAAAATAAATAAATGGTCGACCAATTTGTCCATGAAATAACGGTCGTGTGAAACGACAAGAAGACAGCCTTCGAAATTGGACAAAAATTCTTCGAGGATATTCAACGTGAGCAGATCCAAATCATTGGTTGGTTCATCAAGGATCAGGAAATTCGGGTTTTTGACCAGAACGGTCAGCAGATACAATCGTCTTTTTTCACCGCCGCTGAGTTTGGATACCGGCGTGTACTGCATATCCGGAGGAAATTGAAATAGATTCAGGAATTGCGACGCAGAAACTTTGACGCCATCGGCTAGCGGGATCACGTCGGCGATTTCCCGTACGATATCGATCACACGCTTGTCTTCATTGACTTTCAAACCTTGCTGTGAGTAGTAGCCAAATACAATGGTCTCACCGACGTTGATTTTGCCGGAATCGACGGATTCCCGTTGCACCAGTAAATTCAAAAAAGTCGTTTTGCCGACGCCGTTGCCTCCGACGATGCCGATGCGTTCGCCTTTTTTAAACGTGTAATCGAAACCTTTCAAAATAACCGTGTCGCCGTAACGTTTTGAAATTTTTTTGAGTTCCAGGATTTTTCCGCCGATGCGGTTCATCTTGACGTTGAGCTGAAGTTTTTGTTCCGGTGTTTGGCCGGCGGCTTTTTCCTCGAGTTCATAAAAAGCATCCGAACGCGCTTTGGATTTCGTCGTGCGCGCTTTAGGCTGCCGCCGCATCCAGTCCAATTCGCGCCGTAGAATATTGCGCGTGTGATCCAGTTCGCGCTCTTCCACAAATTCCCGCTCGGATTTTTTTTCAAGGAAATACGAATAATTGCCGTGATAGGCGAAGAGAACGCCCCGGTCAAGCTCGACAATTTCACCGCACACGCGATCGAGGAAATACCGGTCGTGCGTCACGAGCAAAAGCGTAATTTTGGGGCGGGCAATGTACTGCTCGAGCCATTCGATCATATCGAGATCGAGATGATTGGTCGGTTCGTCCAGAATCAATAAATCCGGCTCTTCCAATAGAACGCGCGCCAAGGCGAGGCGTTTACGCTGGCCGCCGGAAAGCGCGGCGACCGGCTGCGTCAGATGCGCGATCCGAAGATGCGTGATAATTTGTTTGATCCGGTATTCATAATCCCAGGCGCGTTCGTGCTCCATCGCTTCCATCGCTTTGGCTAAGCGTTGCTGATTAATTTCGGAAGGATTTTCACCGGATAGCTCGAGCGCCAGCTCATATTCTTTGATCGCGCGTAAGGCCGGCGTGGATGCGGCAAAAAGCGTCTCCACGATGGTGAGGCTTTCATCGAAAACCGGCTCTTGTTCCAGATAACCAATGGAAATGTTTTTTCGCGTGACGATGCTGCCGGTGTCAGGAGAATCGTTGCCGGTAAGAATGCGCAGCAGCGTGGACTTACCGGCGCCATTACGCGCGATCAGCGCCGTTTTCTGGCCTTCTTCAATTCCAAACGACAAATCGCGAAAAAGCGTTTTGACGCCGAATGATTTTGACAGAGATTCGACAGAAAGTAAATTCATCGGTGATAACTTGTGTTGGGAGTAAACCGAGCAACTACATTGGAGCGGAAGCCTGATTGTATTTGTTGCGGTATTGAGAAGGCGACAAACCGGTGATGCGTTTGAAGGTCGAACGGAAAGCTTTGTCGTCGGAGTAACCGACTTTCATCATGACTTCATTCACATTCTCACGGGACGATTCCAAACTTACTTTGGCCGCTTCCATTTTGACGCGTTGAATGTATTCGGCTACGGTATTTGCCGTCGCTTTTTTGAATCGCCGCTCGAAATTTCTCCGGCTGATAAACGACATTTCGGCAAGCTGTTCGACCGTGATTTTATCCTGGTAACTGGATTCGATAAATTCCTGCGCTTTTTTGATCAATTGATCGTCGTGGTCTTTCTGGCCCTGGAACATGATAAAAGGCGATTGCGTGAGGCGTTCGATTTCAATGGCAAAAACTTTAGACGCTAAAACGGCCATCGGTCTTCCGGCGTATTTTTCAATTAAATATAAAATCAGATTCTGATACGACAACGCGCCGCCGCTGGAGTAAATGCCGTGTTCGTCGGTAATGATTTTTTCCGTTACCAATCTGACGTCGGGAAACATTTTACGAAATTCATTCGCGGCGAGCCAATGCGTGGCGCATTTCTTTCCATTCAATAATCCGGTCGACGCCAGTAAAAATGCGCCGACGCACAAACTGGCCACTTCCGCGCCGTTTTTGTGCTGATGAATGATCCACGGAATAAAATCACAATTCAGCCCAATGGCGCGTTTCAAATCTCCATTGAGCGCAGGTATTATGATTAAATTGGTTTTTTTCACGTCGGCGATCAAAGCGTCGGCATGAATGGTGTACAATCCGCCGCCGATCATGGTTTGTTTAGTGAGGCCGACAAGCTGCACATTGAAAGCGGGCGATTGGCCCATATCTTTTAAAAAATAATTGACCTGGGTCAAGATTTGACGCGATCCCTCCAGACTACCTAAGATCGCTTCTTTAGGAACCAAGATGGATATATGTTTCATGGAATTGCTCCTTATATCCGCCGGATGTTTAAAAAAATAGGGCTCCAAGTTATGCGAAACGATTGTCGCAATCAACCCCTAAATTTGACGTTTTTAAGCCCGCGTTTTTTTGTGATTCATGCTTTATATTGAAATCGTCGTCAGCCGTCATGTTATGGCGGCAATAAAATAAACTAAAAAAATCGATGCTCATGAAAAACAAAAAAGAAAACTTAAGACTAACGCCGTCACAAATTTGCGTGGGTGGTGAACGATGTAGAGAAATCGAAGGCTTTTTTTCAGGAAATGTTCGGCGTTTGAATTAAATCAATATTCAGCGGATCGAAGAAACGAACCGCTAACAATTAAAAATAACTTCCATGGCGGAAAAAAAATTAAACAAGATTGAAGAACAAATCAAAAAGTATATTACCGACCAATCCGAACCAAAACGTAGTGACATGCAAGCCTTGCATCGCATTATTCTGCACGTAATGCCCGCATGTAAATTATGGTTCCTGGATGGTAAAGACGATAAAGGTAAAACTGTTTCTAATCCTAATATAGGATATGGATTGTACACCATACAGTATGCTGATGGAAAAACCCGGGAGTTTTATCAAATCGGTATCAGCGCAAACACAACCGGGATCTCTGTCTACATACTTGGTCTTAAAGATAAGACCTACTTAGCCAAGACGTATGGAAAAAAACTTGGAAAGGCAAGCGTGACCGGGTATTGCATTAAGTTCAAAACGCTAAAAGATATAAACATTGATATACTTGAAGCGGCAATAAAATACGGGTTTGAAACCGGGCATTGACAACCTATTGACCTATCTAATCGACAGTTTGTAGTGAACGTTATACAATCAATAAAAGGAATATCCTATGCAAAAGATCACGCCTCATTTATGGTTCGACTACCGCGCCGAAGAAGCGATGAAGTTTTACGTCTCGCTTTTTAAGAATTCGAAAATCGTCAGCATTCACCGTTATCCGAAAGGCATGGACGATCCGCACATGAAAGGCATGGAAGGCAAAGTCATTCACGGCGTTTTTGAATTGGCGGGACAACAGTTCATGGCGCTGGACGGCGGTCCGATGTTTAAATTCAACGAATCGATTTCCATGTACGTCGACTGTAAAGATCAGGACGAAGTCGATTATTTCTGGGAAAACTGACGGCGGACGGCGGCGAGGAAAGTATGTGCGGATGGCTGAAAGATAAATTCGGTGTGTCGTGGCAAATTATTCCCGCGGCTCTCGGACGGTTTTTGAGCGATACAGATCCGGTTAAATCCCAACGCGTCATGAAAGCCATGCTGCAAATGCGAAAAATCGACATCAAAACGCTTCAAAAAGCGTACGATCAAAAATAAATCCGAAACGCGTCGAAATCGAGTTTGCATGGGGAATCGTCGTATTGTATTTATCAACTCAAAAAATAAGTTTTCAATGTACGGCCATGAAAAAAATAACTGAAGCCGCTGCCGTTCAATTTATTGAAGAATTGCAAAAACACCGATCGGTTTCCGATTTTGAAAAAATCCGGCATTATTTTCAATCCGGCGACCGGAGCGGCGTTGAGAATGTTTTTATGGGTGTTCGCATGGGAAAAATTTTTCTGGTTGCCAAAAAATTTATCGGCATGCCGCCCGCGGATATCGAACAATTATTGGAAAGTCCCGTGCATGAAGTCAGATTAGGCGCCGTGAGCATCATGGATGGCCAAGCGCGCAGCAAAAAAACGACGCCGGAACGACGAAGGGATTTATTTGATATTTATATCAGGCGACACGACCGGATCAATCACTGGGACTTGGTGGATAGCAGCGCGCCGAACGTCATCGGACGGTATCTGGCCGATCAACCGCGCGATATTTTGTATGATTTGGCGCGATCGCAAAATAAGTGGGAACGGCGTACGGCGATTGTCAGTACGGCGCATTTTATCCGCTGCGGCGAAACCGCCGATACATTGGCTATTGCCGAATTACTCCTGGATGATCCCGAGGATTTAATTCACCAGGTAACCGGCTGGATGCTGCGATTTGCCGGTGACGTTGATCGCCCAAGTCTTTTCCGGTTTCTCGATGAATTTGCCTCGATGATGAC
>JABWBZ010000229.1 GCA_013359335.1 bacterium | reverse complement strand
GGCTGACGGAAAAAAATTAGTACTCGAAGTTCAGCAGCATCTCGGCGAAAACCGCGTGCGTGCCGTGGCAATGGATTCGACCGACGGCTTGGTTCGCGGTATGGAAGTCGAAGATACAGGCAATCCGATTCAAGTGCCGGTTGGCGATCAGGTACTGGGCCGCTTGATGAATATCATCGGCGAACCGATCGACAATAAAGGTCCTGTTAAAACTGAAAAACTTTATCCGATCCACCGTCCGGCTCCGAAGTTGAGCGAACTGGCGACGAAAAGCGAAATGTTTGAAACCGGTATCAAAGTCGTCGACTTGATCGAGCCGTATTTGCGCGGCGGTAAGACGGGCCTTTTTGGCGGCGCCGGCGTCGGCAAAACAGTGTTGATCCAGGAATTGATCAATAATATTGCCAAGCAGCACGGCGGTTACTCTGTATTTGCAGGAGTGGGTGAACGTACCCGCGAAGGTAACGATTTGTATCATGAAATGACGGATTCAGGCGTTATCAATAAAACCGCGCTCGTTTTCGGCCAGATGAATGAACCGCCGGGCGCGCGTCAACGCGTCGGCCTTACGGCTTTGACCATGGCGGAATTTTTCCGCGATGAAGAAGGCCGCGACGTGTTGCTCTTTATCGACAATATTTTCCGTTTTACGCAAGCCGGTTCCGAAGTATCCGCGTTGCTCGGCCGTATGCCTTCCGCCGTGGGATATCAGCCGAACCTCGCTACGGAAATGGGTGAATTACAGGAACGTATCACGTCGACGAAAAAAGGTTCGATCACTTCCGTGCAGGCGATTTACGTGCCCGCGGACGACTTGACTGATCCGGCGCCGGCGACGGCCTTCGCCCACTTGGACGCGACGACCGTGTTGTCTCGTTCAATCGCTGAAATGGGTATTTACCCCGCGGTGGATCCGCTCGATTCGACGTCGCGCATTTTGGATCCGCAAATTGTCGGACAAGAACATTACGACGTGGCGAAACGCGTTCAGGAAATTTTACAAAAATATAAAGACTTGCAGGATATTATCGCGATTCTCGGTATGGACGAATTGTCCGACGATGACAAAGTCACCGTTGCCCGTGCGCGTAAGATTCAACGATTCCTGTCACAACCGTTTTTCGTGGCGGAACAATTTACCGGAACACCCGGCCGCTATGTCAAAAAAGAAGACTCAGTTGCCGGCTTCAAAGCCATCGTCAACGGCGAAATGGATGAACTGCCGGAACAGGCGTTCTACATGGTTGGAACGATCGATGAAGTGGTCGAACGCGCTAAACAAATGCGCGCGTAAGGATAAGCCAATATGGAAAAAAATTTTCACCTTGAAATTATTACACCGCAACGCGTGGTTTTCAGCGGCGACGTGATTGATTTTGCCGCGCCGGGAACTAATGGCGGATTTGAAATTCTAAAAAATCACGCCGCGTTCATTACATCGATCAAGGTTGGCGAAATTCGTGTGCGCCAAACCGATGGTTATGACGATTATTACGCTACGAGCGGTGGATTTGTCGAAGTGCACGACAATAAGGTCATCGTGCTGGCCGAGACGTGTGAAAAGGCGTCGGAGATTGACGTCAATCGCGCCAAGTTAGCTCATGAGCGCGAATTGAAACGCCTTGAGGAACGTAGTAACCTTGATCCCAATGGGGCTATGCAAGCAATTGCAAGGGCCCGCAACAGAATGCGTATCGCCGAGAGGCGCTTGAAACGCTAGAATTTTGCTTATCGTTTTTAATTTTAAACTGTCTCAAAAGAACTCACTGTAGTCATTCCGAACTTGGTTCGGAATCTGTAGATGTAACAGATTCTGAAACGAGTTCAGAATCGACACTGGAGAACTTTTGAGACAGTTTTTTATAATACTTGTTTGAAGAACGCAATCAAATCATTAGCCAGCAATTGTGGTTGTTCAATCGCCGCGAAATGGCCGCCGGCCGGCATGTCCGTCCATCGCTGAATATTAAATCCTCTTTCAATAAATTTGCGCGGCGGAAAAGGTTCTTCTAACAGGAATCGCGCAATACCTACCGGAACATGGATAAAATCATTTTTACCGAAACGCATCGGCGCTTTACTGTTTTCATAATAAAGCCGGATGGAGGAATGCAGCGTTTCCGTAACCCAATACAATGTTACGTGTGACAGTAACTCATCTTTGGTGAAAACGTTTTCAATGTTACTTTTACAATCAGCCCAACCGTATAATTTTTCAACAATCCACGCAGCCATACCAATCGGAGAATCATGTAATCCGTACGCCAGCGTCAGCGGTTTAGTTTTGTGCTGGTGCGAATAAGCGCCTTCGCGCAGGTACCAATCTTCGTCGTCTTTATCGAATTGTGTTTCCTCAGGAGTCCATTGTTCTCCTTCAGGCAAATACGGATAATAATTTCCAGGGATATAGTTTAAATGCAATCCGGCGACATGGTTCGGGTACCTCATAGCGAGCGCCGTGCTGACGCCTGCGCCGAAGTCGCCGCCTTGCGCGCCGAATTTATCGTAACCCAACTGCCGCATGAGCTTGAGCCACAAATCGGCCATAAATACCACGTGATTACCCGGCGTCGTGATTTTTTGCGAAAAGCCATAACCCATCATCGACGGAATTACCAGATCAAATGAAAAGTCTTTGTTTTCAGTCAATAACGGAATCAATTTCATCATCTCCAAAAACGAACCAGGCCAGCCGTGCGTAATAATGAGTGGAAACGTTTTCTTTCCTTTTCCTTTGATGTGAAGGAAATGAATTTTGTATCCGTCGATTTCGGCGATAAAATTCGGATACGAATTGATCGCATGTTCCGTTTTACACCAGTCAAATTTCTCTGACCAGTAGACGGCCAGTTCTTTCATGTAATTCAACGACGCGCCGTACGTCCATCCGGAGCCGTCTATTGCGTCTGGCCAGCGGGTATTTCGAATTCGCGTTTTTAAGTCATCGAGAACGGTTTGGGGAATGTTGACAGTAAACGATTGCAGCATTGTCATCTCCGATCCTTTGATAGCTATTTATTCAGATTCGCCATTTTCTTCATGCGTTTTTGAAGTGCAGCCGAACAGCAGACTGTCTAATTTCAGAATTCTAAAATGATTCTTATCATCGTGAACAAAAATACTGATGTCAACCCACGAGCCGCATGTTGGTATTGTAAAAATCTTCTCAGCAGAAACTCCCTTATATAATGTATCACTTATAGTTGCGCCTGGAGACAAGCGCGCGGTGAATGGATCAATAAATACAATAGATCCTAGAAGCATTGAACCATTTATGTAGATATTTGCATGAGAAAAATTCAAAGCGTCAAATGTTGAAACAGTAGGATTGCTAATTTGAATTTCAATTGCGGCAATGATTGGATCTGGTGACACTACTGGCATATAGTCAGCATAAATGATTGCCTTTTGAATTGAGAAATCAAGGCTGTCAAGCGTAGAACTTTTGAGAGCACAATTGTACATAAGTCCTGGGAATGACACCGATTTTAATTCTTGTTTATTGGCAGAGAGAGCTAAAAATACAGTAAGGCTATCACCACAAGAAATAAGATCATTATCTTGAGTGGCTGCAACACGGTAAACAATGAAGGACAGTTTTTGATGTGGAGCCAAGTATCGATCCTCGGGCCATGCAACTTGAACCGGAAAAGGTCCGAAGCAGGCTCCGGATGATGATGCAAGCGTCATTGAGATGAAGTTGATATCACTAATTGACAAGCTGCTATGCGTGTTTTCAAGTGTAATGGTGGATCGGACAATTAATGCGTGATCAAGGTGTGATCCTTGAAGAGTCGTAACCTGGTTTTCGATTAATGTTATTTTCAATGAGTCTAAAGGCGCCCTCGGGGTAATCAATTCTACCGAATTGGAATCATAGTCATGGCATGCTAAAATAGCTATGACTAAAATCAATGCCCATATTTTTTTCATAAACCCTTCCATTCGGGTCACCACTTAAATCCAACTCCGCTTGAAACCAGAAAGCTGTTTTTGTCGGATCGGCGATACAGGCCGAGTTTGAAATTACCGAGAAAAAATGAAGCATCGCCGGAAAATCCGATAAACCATTTTTCCGATTTGGCCAGCCAGGGATTGCGCCACGTTCGAAGAACAGAAAAGCCATAAGAATATCCGAATAGAGCCGGGCGGAAGTATGCTGCATGTCCGATAAATCCACGAGCGCCGCCCAATCCTGCTTCTGCCTCAATCGAAAAGCCGCTGATACCGCTAAGATTGCCGTCCGTTTCCAATCGCCCTCCGATCAAGCCGATAGTCGCGCTCACTTTTTGAGGATGCGTGACATGCGCGCCCCATAATAAACCAAACGCCAGGTCGCCGGATTTTTGTGCAAAACCGATTTGCGCAGTTACTAACATCAACAGCAAAATAACTCGATTACCCATGATTTATTGAGGATAAAGTTTTGAATTCCGGCCTAAAATAACATTTCGCAAGATTTTATCCAATATAATTTACTGCCGTTCAACCGTCGAAACTTGCATTTCAGCTTAATAAAATGCCATTGGGACGAAAAAGCATACGAATCTTTATTCAAGCCGTTATATTCATGACGTCAATAAAACAAAAAGGAGATTGATATGAAAAAAGTATTTTTGGCAGTTATGTTTTTAGTTGCTGCACGACTTGCCGCGCAGGAGCAAAACGCTGTTCAATCCATGATTCTCGATGGAAAAACACAATTTGAAGCGGCCTACAAAAACTGGAGCCGTGACGAGATGATCAATGCCAAAGCCATTTTTGAACGTGCGTTGGCCGTCGAGCCGGAAAATGTCGATGCCTTGTATTGGAAAGCGTATGCTGATTATCGTCTGACGATCCGGAGTTTGTATGGCAGCGACAAAAACGAAGAGATGGCGGAAGAATTAGTCGAAGAAGGGATCAAAACATTGGAGGCGGCTATTAAAATTTCTCCGAATCACTCGGAGTGTCTCGCGCTGATTGGCACGTTGACCGGTATGAAAATTTCATTTAATCCCATTTCCGGCATGTGGCTGGGGCCGAAATCGAATGGATATTATGACGAAGCGGTCAAAGCCAATCCTAAAAATCCACGCGCTTTTCATTTAAAAGGTATCGGTAAGCTCAATACGCCAGCCATGTTTGGTGGCGGCGCGGATAAAGCCATTCCTGAATTTGAAAAAGCGCTGGCTTTGTATAAAGAGCAAAAAACCGAGGCGTCTTCACTTTTACCGGATTGGGGTTACGATGAATGCCTGACATTTACAGGCAATGCGTACGCCGCGTTGAAGGACAACGACAAAGCCGCTATATATTATAAAGAAGCGCTCGCGATCAATCCCGATTCACGGCAGGCGAAAGCAGGATTGGCTAAATTAGAATCGGCGAAATAATTCACATTAAAGTTCGCTGATCGCGCCGGGAAATAGTTTTATGATAACACAAAGGTTAGTTATGAAGAAAATAATTTTGATTTTATCCATGCTCATTAGCGCTAAAACAATAAATGCGCAAGAAAAAATAAATTTCAAAGGCACCATTCTAGATAAAAAAGGCGAG
>JABWBZ010000228.1 GCA_013359335.1 bacterium | reverse complement strand
CAACTGATTAATCCAGATGCATTAAGCTTTGCAATATATAGTTGAAACATCTACCCATAATTAATTTAGTTTGGTTGAAATTACGCTTGCAAAGGGGTTAAAGTAAGTTTAAAGGTTAACATACGGACATGAAAAAAGCGGAGCATTTCTACTCCGCTACCCAACCTAAAACCAAAGAATTATTTTCTGTTCTTATTTGGTCATTACAACTAAATATTTTGACGCACTCCAGAATTTTTCAGGATCGGTAATTACGATATCGCTGATTTTGTCATTTTCTTTTTCAATTTTATTCAGGCCTTTGAGTAATTCAGGAGCCGATGCGTTAAGCCACATCAGCCGAACATTGTGAAGATGAGCAAATTGTTCCGCAACCGTCCGGCCTTTCGAAGCCGACACATCTTCGATGGCATCGTCCGGCACGGCTGCGAGTAAGTAAAGGTTAATCCGGTTGTGGATATGCCACGTTTCGATCAAAGGAGAATCAGCCATGGGACTCATTTATTTTTTTTGATAAATTGTTCAAGCGGCTTCCAAAATGTTTCAAATCCTTTCACAGATTTCCACAATGTTTTGGAGCCGTGAAAGCCTTCTGCTTCAGGCTTGAAATGCGTCACATATTTTTTATTGATATGTTTGACGACGTTACTGACTTGATTGATTTCTTTTTTTGGCGAAGTTGCGAAAACGGGAATTCGGATGGATTTAATTTGATCGGCCAGATCGATTCCTTTTAAATATTCACCCGGACTGAAGCCAATGACCGCCCTCACACGTTCACTTTTTGCCGCGATCAACAAGGCCAGAGACGCGGAGTAGGAACTGCCAAAAAGAATAACCGGTTTTTTTTCATTTAATTCAAAAGCATAATCGATCGCCGCTTCAATATCCGGCTTCGCATCACGATAACCAGTTGGCAATTCTTTTTCTTTCGCCCTTTTTTTTGTTTCATTACGTTCACCGAAAATATCCATTCCGGAACGTTGGTCGATTGCCAGGCATGAAAACCCGAAATGATTTAATCGGGGAGCCGTTTCCCTGTATTCTCCGCGATTGCAATGTGAGCGATGGCACAAGACAATCACGCCTTTGTGGTTCGCCACCGGATAATAATCAGCTGTGATTAGTAAACCATCTTTAGACGGAAAAGTCAACGCGCGGTATGGTGGTGATGATACTTTCAAGATGTAATGTCCTCCACAAAAAAAATAATATTTTTATTCAAATCATGAAAGCCGAATTCGTTGGTCTGCCAGGGAGTATTCGTTTTAAAAGCATCTGGAACGACCGTACCGCGTTGGACAAATTCATCCAATAGCGGCTTAATATTTTTCACAAAAATTCTAACGACCGAACCGCCCAGCAAAGGATCGCTTTCCGTATCGGCATGCCATTGCAGGTGAAGCCAGATATTCTCACGGTAGATAACGGCATACATCGGATCGGAGAAATATACTTCAAATCCGGCCTTCTCTTTGTACCACGCCGTGTCCCTTGCGATATCCAGCGACGGCAGGACGGGCGAGATGCTTACGAATTCTGTTTTCATAGCGATTCACTCCTATGAATGGACGTCAATCACATTGTTTTATCTCGACGTTATTGGTTTTCGTAAACTGTTGCGGTACCGGATAACCGAAAAGCGTAGTGTCATAATCGGCAATCGGGTATAATATCAAGCTATTTTCATCCATGCTGTAAGTATAAGACCAGTCATTGACTTGAATAACGCCGTCTGTAATCATGAAATGTTCCGATGCATAGCAATTACCTGCCGGCGTCGGAGAATAGTAGACGCCCGAACTGTCTTCATCGATGACGACAAAAGTGTGATCGCCGTTTTTATTGAAAAACGACGACAGCCAGGCTTCATCCAAGTGAACTTTGGTTCCGTTATTATCGCAAGCGGTCAAAAAAATTACAAATGTAAAACAGACTATAAATTTCATTTTTGTTACGTGTTAACAGGACACCGAACAGGCGCTGGCGCAGACGACCACCTAACGGATTGCCCGAATATCGCTTTTATTTAAAAAAACCGACAAAAGATTGTAGTTTTCCAATCATGATGTTTAACCTTCAGATATCCTCCTTATTCACCAACTCAATGAGCGTCGACTGCGAAATTGCACATAGTTTTTTTTCACCATTTTTCATGACAAAAACATCCGATCGGCAGACCGTCAATGTTTTGCCATATTTCAGTACATGGGATTGTCCAAAAAGTTTTATTAAAAGTTACATCCATCGGGCGTCGTTTTCCCGGACGTCCCGGGCGCGATGCGCTGCGATTTTCCGGATCAGCGTTTTCGGAAGCGGCCGGTCGTAAGGCAGTTGCAGCGTGTCTTTGCCCGTCGTGAACGCGGATAATTCTTTCTTGAACGGTTCCAGCGAGGCATGCGTCGGCATGAAATTAATATGCGCTTTGTAGGCGGCATACGCAAAAAGAATTCGGTTCTCTTCGAATACTGGGTTTCCCCATTTCAGCGATTCTTTTGCCTCCGGCGCGACTTTTTTCAGGATGGCGCGCAACTCGCGTAACAGCTTTTGCGCTTCCTTCGGCGCGTTGGCAATGTATTCGTTGACAGTCGTTGGTCTGGTTTTGGGCATCGGTGATACTGTTTTTAAAATTAGGAATCATGCATGAGTGGAACGGCGTTTCGCTCTGCATCAGTTTAAATCGGAGTATCCGGCTTTCCCCTTATCCGGAACGACATAAGTATTAGCCACCATATCACCAATTCGTCTGAAGGCCTTTTTTTTGATAAATGGAAATAGAATCCCTAACATCAATACCCCCATGTCAATTAGATCAAATAAATGCCGAAGCAAAGCAAATCAGAAGCGCGGCTTCTGATTGTCGCGAATCACTTTTAAGTCAAGAATTCCCTTTCCGATAGTGAAACCAAACGATGCTTCCATAATTGGAAAACATAGGAACCAAAAAAAATAAGCGATTAATGCGGGAAGTCCGGTCGCGGTATATCCCCACGTCCCATCCGGATTTTCATAATAGGCGCCAAAGTAACGTATGAAGATTATAAAAATAACAAGGTAAAGCCCATAATCGATCAGACCCGCAATAAAACGTTTGACATTGAGCCATCGGTCGTCAATAATCATAGCAAATCTCCGTTAGCAATATCGTTGCAAAAGTTTTTGTACTAAAAAAACGCTACTGAAACAATTGAAAAAATTTCATAACGCCTCAAGCAATCGGAGACAAAGGCTGAAAAACTGCGCGGTAATTGTACGATACGGCTGTACGATTGTCAATGACAATATTTCATCTGTTAAATGATGATACAGTATTCAGATACAAATAGTTTGGTTAGAATTTTGGCGAAGGCGGGATTCAAAGAAAATTTTCAATCCTGTTCCTGCATGACGCGATGAACCATTTCGCCCATGCGCTGTTTGACTCGTTTTTGGATGCGGCGGTAGAAGCGGATTTGCGTGCGTTCGACGGAAGATAATAACGTTTTGAAAAACAAATGGCGCACCAGTTTCATCAATCCCGTCGACGGCTGCAGATCGCGGATTTGTTTTTGAATGATTGTTTGCAGAATCACGTCGCGCATGAAAAGCTCTACATCCTGCTTCTTCGGCAGGATGTAGGGCAAATACGCTTTATACAGATCGTTGTCGAAACATTTTTTCAGCATGCCGCCGAGCCCGTACTTCGCAAACGTTTCTTTACGGATGCGTTTGGTGCGGATAGCTTTGGCAATCTTTTTTTCGTCGATGCGTTCTTTTTTGCATATCCACAAAGCCGCGCGATACGCGCGCAAAAGATCGTCCCAGTAATCGCCGGGAACTTTACCGATTTCCCAGATTTCAAATTGCCCCGGATAAGCGGCATTGAACAGGAGAAACATGTTTTTTTTGAAAAGCCGTTCGAACACCGTGGACAAGCCGTATTGTTTGAACGTCTCGCGCGAAATGGTTTTATCCTTGATGCGGCCGGGAATAGCGGAAATAGGAATTCCCATTTTGCGGATCATCCATTGTACCGCGCGAACGATGTTGCGGTTTCCTTCATCGCCTTGCCAGAAGCTGTTCGGCACGCTGCCCAGTTCCCACGGCATCAATTCCGGATACGCCGATCCGATGGCGCGCGAAACGGATTTGTAATATTGTACGAACATGTACGACAGACCGTTTTCGACGAACGTTGATTTTTTGATCTGGTCGTCGCGGAGAGATTTGGGGATGAGATCGCGTGGAATTTTTAATTTTTCTTCTACCAGCCAGCGAATGGCGAGGTGCCGGTTATGTTCATCGCTCCAAAAACCGTCTTCGACGTGTGCCTGTTCCCACGGCATCAGGATGTCGGGATACGCGTTGCGGATGATACGATTCAAAGAATAATTGAAATACCGGACGACGCCCGTGAGGCCGACCGACGCGAAATCGCTGACCGTGTATTCTTTCAAAATGTCGAGAGGTTTTTTTTGTAAAACGGATTCGACGGCAAACCGCGTCATGACCGCGCAGCGAAAAAGCGTGTCGTACGAAAGGAAGTTAACGGGAAATTTAGAATAAATGCCGAGGAAAACATTTTTATAGCAACCGATAATTTCTGATTCGGTAAGATCGCGTTTGACGTCGATATCGTCCTGTTGGAACGGAATGCCGTCCGGATAAAGCCGCCGCATTTGTATGATTTTTTCTTCGAGATAACCGACGGATTGATCGATCAGCCGGTAGATTTTGTCATTCCATAAAAAGTCCCGGTCTTTGGCGTCCTGATGAGCGAACAGTTGCTGCAGATAAGTAAAATTTTCCAGTGAAAGTTTGTCCTGCAGATAATCGAGAATTTCAAAAGGAGAAATCGAAGGCGTTTCTGCGGTAACTTCCTCGCCGGAAAAATCGATATTATAATCGTCATGTAATTTATCGATCGAAACAAACCGCCGCTTGCCCACGTCAGGAAATAACGATTTGCTCAGTTGATCGACTTCTTCTTTGATGACCGCCGAGTAAATGGCTTCGTTGAATTTTTGTTCCTGAATGAGTTGAACCAATCGCTCGCATCCAAATACGGACTGAGCCAATTCGATCACATCCATATCCGTATCAGCTACGGAAAATCCCAACGACTTATGCTGCCGGCGGATGATGTCGATGGCGAGTTGATAACCGGCGTAATAATTTTGGGTGACTTCCTGCGGCGTTAATTTCGGGGAATTCATATCGGGTAGTGTGACATACGACGGATCAAGAATTAATGCGGAACTCCGGGCTGACATACTAAACCTCCAAAAGCGAATGAGCCAATCAAGAGGTTATTCACTCATTCAAAAATGATGTTAAAAAACGGAGGTAAGTCATTGAACATCCATTTGCAGTAACCTGACCGATCGTAGCTTAGTAAGTGGTTAATATGGTTAGATTTATTTATGTGATAATGAGTCAGTCTGAAACCATTTCGGCTGATTGAATTTTTAAGAAATCGCGCTGGTCTTTTCATCAGGAATTTATAAGTAGTCGCATCGAGAAACTAATAAATAAATTTTCTTATTACAAATTCATCGATGCTACGGTCCCTGAAAGTTAAAAATGCATGTCTTTTCCTAAATT
>JABWBZ010000227.1 GCA_013359335.1 bacterium | reverse complement strand
ATCCTTGTTCCTATGTATAATGAAACATTATCAGTGCTATCAATACTAATGCATTTGAATTTATTTACTTTACCATACACTCTATTTTCAATTTATTATCAAATCTTTAAACTAAAGAAATTATGTTGGCTTTGCCTATGTGTTCAAGGGGTGCTTTGGCTTGAGTTTGCGATTACATTTAGTTTTCTTGAAAGAAATATAAATCCTTTGACTTATACATCCCTGCAACCCTTAGTATTTGGATTTCTCTTGCCGACATTTGTTTGGATATTGATCAAACAGCCATTAATACTTGCATCACAAACTTCAAAATGGAGATATGAAAGTTTGCGTTTCCGCAACAATCCTCTTGTTTTTGGCGCACTTCTTCAGCAGGCTCCAAAAGTTGATATTGGTAGACTACCTGTTGAAATTGAAATTGGTGTACCGCACGCTCCCCATTGTTTGACAATAGTAGTTAATCCAAAGTGCAAACCATGCAGTCATGCTCACAGAGAATTTGAAGAATTGCTTGAAGACTTTCCAGAACATATACGAGGTAACTTTCGATTTTTATATTGGAAAGAAAATGATGAAGACAAACGCGTTGTGCAACATATAATTGCGCTGGCTTTATCAGGACAACAAAACCTGTCCTATGAAGCGCTTTCGAAATGGTTTAGTTATTCTGAAACAAAAGATATTGAAATATGGAAGAATTTATTTTCACTTAATAATGAAGTTACTGTATCTGTCGTAGAAGAAATCATAGAATGCCATTTGCAATGGGCTAAAAACGTAGGTGTTTCAGGAACGCCTTCTTTTTTTCTCAATGGCTATCCCTTACCAGAAGGATTTAAACTTAGGGATTTAAGGGCATATTTGCTCGTTTCAAATAATTAATAAGCTCTTAGTGGGAGATTTAGGATCAGATTATGTCTGCAAAAACCGTGACTTTAGATACGTTTGCACGGATTGCAGAGCTTAAGTTGTAGACCTAAAAATATCTATTCGAAACCTTCAAAATGTGCATACAATCCATACACTGCCTCATGGGAAGAGTAACTGAGAGCAACTAAGGAAATAACCATGACGACTTTCAAATTAAATGAATAAAGCGAAAGTTTGCCCATGAGTAAAACAATACTGTTTCTTCTAATATCGTTAGCGGTTTCAAACATAAACGCTCAAGACAGTTCGTTGCACAATCTTGAACTCTATAATATTTTTATGGAAGATCAGGCTGATCGTCAAAAGGATATTCGGAATATTGACGGTGGGGCGCTAAGTAAAAGAGATGCCGAGCGGCGGAAACAAGTTAAAAAAATTATTGATAAAAATGGATTGGCTACCGCAGAAGACTATTTTCGCGCAGCTATGATTTTTCAGCATGGACAAGACACAAACGACTATAAGTTAAGTCATACATTTGCGTTGAATGCAGTACGATTAGATTCCAGCCATTCCGAAGCTAAATGGCTTTCGGCTGCTTCATGGGACCGATATTTGATGAATATCGGCAAACCTCAATGGTATGGCACACAATTTCAAATAAAAGACAATCGATGCGTGTTGTATGAGGTAGATACGACTAAGGTGTCCGATTTTGACAGAATCAGGCTGAACGTACCCACACTGGCTCAGGCGCGAGCACGGGCAGATCTAATGACCAAAGAGTTTCAGAAGTCTGATACCGAAAATGAAAAAGAATTCTTAAAGTCATCGAATTCCGAATTGTATAAGGCATATCTAGAAACAAAAAAAGAAAAAAGGCCGGCCAATGCCGGATCAAGTTATATCAATCAAATTAAAAAATTAATCAAAAAAACCGGCTTGAAAAGCCCTGAAGATTATTTCTTTGCCGCATACATTTTCAATAAAAATGCCGATGAAAAAGATAGTACCAATTATAAGACGGCTCATGATTTCGCACTTAAGTCGCTTTCTCTAGGGTTACATGAAAGTCTGGTATGGGAGGCCAAGTATCTCGTTGCACAAACCAAGGATAATTATTTGATGAGTATCGGTCAATCACAGTGCTATGGAACCAAAGTAATCTTTGATCAGGAAAAAATGAGCCTGGCGCCAATTGATTCGGCTTGCAGTAATGATAATGAGCGTACAAGTTTGGGACTGCCCTCGCTGGACGTCATGAAATCTACAGTGGAGAAGCACAACAAAAATCTTTTGAAAAAACAGTAACATTGCGTTTCCCATTTTATAAACAGCTCGATCGCATGGACTGCGGGCCCACCTGCCTTCGCATGATCGCAAAACATTATGGAAAAAGCTACACGCTGCAATCACTCCGTGAAAAAAGTTCGATCACACGCGAAGGGGTTTCATTATTAGGCTTAAATGATGCCTCAGAAAAAATTGGCTTTAGAGCGCTAGGCGTTCAAATTTCGTTTGAGCAACTCGAAGAAGAAGCCCCGCTGCCTTGTATTGTTCATTGGAAGCAAAATCATTTCGTTGTTGTCTATCAAATCAAAAAAAACAAAGTTTTTATCGCCGATCCCGGGCATGGTCTTATAACTTACTCGAAAAATGAATTTTTATCGAATTGGTTGAGCGCATCAAAGAACGGCACTAGAGAAGGTATTGCCTTATTGCTCGAACCTACACCGGCGTTTTATGATCAACAAGAAGAAACAAAGCCCGATCAAACGGGCTTTGTTTTTTTGGCTTCATACTTACGAAATTATAAAAAATTCCTTCTTCAGCTTCTTGTCGGTCTAATTCTAGGCAGTTTTCTCCAGTTAGTTTTTCCCTTTTTGACGCAATCATTAGTCGATTTTGGCATCAATAGACAAAACATAGGTTTTGTCTATATGATTTTGATCGCTCAATTGATGCTATTTTTCAGCCGAATGACGGTCGAGTTTATCCGCCGATGGATTCTATTGCACATAGGCTCGCGAATTCAAATTTCGATCATTTCTGATTTTTTATTTAAGCTGATGAAGCTTCCAATTGCTTTTTTCGACACTAAACTCATTGGCGATTTATTACAGCGAATCAATGACAATCATCGGATCGAAAATTTCTTAACTTCCACTTCTCTGAATATTTTATTTTCCATTGTGAACGTAATAATATTCGGATCGGTCATTCTTATTTATAGTTACCAGATATTTTTTGTTTTTTTAACCGGAAGCGCCCTATCCGCTCTTTGGATATTCTTTTTCTCAAACAAACGAAGGGAACTTGATTACAAACGATTCAACCAATTATCTGAAAATCAAAGCGCTTTGTACCAACTTATTATGAGTATGCAAGAAATCAAATTGAACGCTTGCGAAACACAAAAGCGTTGGAGTTGGGAACACATACAAGCCAAGCTTTTTCATATCAATGTCAACAGCATGACGATCAATCAATTACAGGAATCCGGAACTATTTTTATAAACGAACTAAAAAATATCATTATTACATTTATGGCGGTTAAAAGTGTCATTGACGGCCACATTACTCTGGGCACAATGATGGCTATCCAATACATTATCGGCCAGCTCAATGGTCCTATCGATCAAATGATCGGTTTTGTTCAATCCGCTCAGGATGCCAAACTCAGCCTTGAAAGGCTTGAAGAAATTCATAACAAGAAAGACGAGGAAACTGCCGATGAGGAGAAAGATGCAATTCTTCCGCAGGCAAAAGGCTTACATGTCTCCGATTTATCATTTCAATATGAAGGCCCTCATTCGCCTTACGTTTTATCTCAATTGAATTTAGAAATCCCCGAAGGAAAAGTTACAGCAATAGTGGGAGCCAGCGGCAGCGGTAAAACGACGCTTCTAAAGCTTTTACTGAAATTTTATTCTCCCACTCAAGGAGAGATCAGGCTTGGGGACATTTCTTTAAATAATTTCAACGCACAGTTTTGGCGTCGAAAATGCGGTGTGGTCATGCAGGACGGATATATATTTTCAGATACAATTGCCCGGAATGTTGCTCCTGCGGATGAAGTAATCAATAAACAAAGATTATTGCATGCGGTTTCAGTAGCCAATATAAGGGGCTATATTGAATCATTACCTTTGGCTTACAACACAAAAATCGGTAATGATGGCGTTGGATTGAGTCAAGGCCAGAAACAAAGAATTCTTATCGCCCGAGCCGTGTACAAAGATCCCGAATATATTTTCTTTGATGAAGCTACAAGCGCTTTGGACGCTCATAACGAGAAAATTATTATGGAAAACCTTGAAAATTTTTTTGAAGGGAAAACCGTAATCATCATTGCTCATCGGTTAAGTACGGTAAAAAATGCCGATCAGATTGTCGTTTTGGACAGAGGACAAATTATTGAACAAGGCACTCACTACGAACTAACGGATCTCAGAGGAACCTATTTTCATCTTGTAAAAAATCAGTTGGAACTTGGTAATTAACGGCCGCTTTTGTGAATGCATCTAATCAAATAACAACGGTAGAAAACCACAATAACGGAAAACTAGAACTCCATAGCGATGAAGTTCATGAGATTTTGAGCTTCGTTCCATCTTGGACGATCCGGTGGGGTATCACAGCTATTTTTTTTACCGTTTTGATGATTATATGTGCAGCATGGTACATTCGCTATCCGGATATTGTTGCATCACGCATTACTTTGACCAGCGTCTCGCCGCCCGTCACACTCATTGCCCGCACCAACGGTAAATTAACCGAATTAAATGTCCATGACGGCGATTCCGTTTATACCGATTTTGTACTGGCTGTGATTGAAAATTCTTCCAATTCTTCGGAAGTATCAGCGCTCAAAGAACAACTGATCCGATTTAAACCTTATTTGGATAACCCGACCGATATTCGGTTTGAATTTAATCGCTTCTATCAGTTAGGCGAACTTCAAACGCCGTATTCGGAACTCCTTCGCAAGTGGGAAGATTATAAATCTTTTCATTCCTTTAACTACCATCCCCGTAAAATCCAAACGATCAGGGCGCAGATCACAGTATTGAACGAACTCAACAGCCGGTTAGAAAAACAAAAAAACTTATTGGAAGAAGAAGTCAAGCTCGCAGAGAAAAATCTTAACACGGGCAAAAGCCTTCGTGAAAAAGGCGTCGCCTCGGAAATCGAGCTTTCCAATTACGAAAGCATTTACCTTCAGAAAAAATACGGTTATGAAAATGCCGAAGCTTCATTGATCAATAATGCGCTCCAAATCTCTGAATATGAAAAAAACATATTGGATCTGACACGCCAATTTGAAGAGGAGAAATTATCCAAAACGGTGGGCATGCAGGATGCGTATAAGTTCCTTCTTGCGTCAATCGATAATTGGGAACAACGGTATGTATTAAAGGCGCCTATTGGCGGCAAAGTTTCATTTTTCAAAGTGTGGAGCGTCAACCAGTATGTACAAGCTAATGATCTCGTTTTTACCATTGTCGGAGATCATACAACGCCGATAGGTAAAATTTATCTTCAGACGGCAGGATTGGGTAAAATCAAAGAAGGCCAGAAAGTTCAGATCAAGCTGGATAACTATCCCTATCATGAATTCGGAGTATTAAACGGCATGGTCGAATCGATCGCACCCGTAGCGACGAATAATGAGTATGCAATCAATGTCGCTCTTGCATCGGAGAATAGGACTACCTATCACAAAACCATTACTTT
>JABWBZ010000226.1 GCA_013359335.1 bacterium | reverse complement strand
AGCCGCTTGAAGAAGGTTGAAGGATAATATCCGGAATGCTGTCGCCATTGATGTCCGCATCCACCATGGTTGAATCATCCGTGAGATTAAGCACGGACGCAATGGCGATAGAATCCCCTGAAAGGACGGCGGCGAATCGAACCGTGTCCGGCCCGGCATTGGAATTGGCAAAACTAATGGCGTCTCTAAGCGAACCAAATCCTGAATTATTGGTATTAAGTACCAATAATGGATCTGGCGGCAAAGGCGTCTGGCTTTCGAAAGCGCCAATATCGTTACCGTCGTCAATATTGGAGTAATTAGGATCATCGAACGGCCTTGGAAAACCGCGTTGATCGGCACCGATAAAATCATTGCCGGCATCGATGGCGATACTTCCCGGCAACAGAGCATGCGTCGGTGCGAATCCGCCGTTATTCTGCAAAAGCCCGATTCCGGCTGGCTGATCGAGAATGTCGCCGGTCGTTCCGAATCCGGTTGAACCCGCCGAAACGCCAATCAAATTGTAACCGGACGAAGTTACAGGCCCTTGATAATCGGGTGCTGCAACGGAGATATTACCGGCCACGATCGTATTGAGCATGGTCATCGCACCGCTGTTGAACACGCCACCGCCATTAACGGAATTGGCTCGGTTCTGCGTGATCGTACTGCTTTGAACATTGCCAGTGGAAGTGTTATAAAAGCCGCCACCCGAACCAGCGGCGTAATTGTGCGAAAGCGTCGAGGCATACAGGTTGATCGTGTTGTCATTAAAATTATAAAAACCACCGCCGTCCAATCGCGCGAGATTGTGAATTACCGCCGATTGCTGCACCGTCACGATGCCGCCGTCATTGTAAATACCGCCGCCGTAGTCGGCTTCATTGCTGTCGATGATTGAACGCATGATCGTCATGTCGCCGCTGGTGTATATGCCGCCGCCGTAATCGCTGATGTCTGCAAGGTTGGAAAACAAAATACAGCTATCGAGATTGACCGTAGAGAACTCGTTGTGAATGCCGCCGCCGTGCGTAAACCCTGTTGCGAATCCGTCCCGTATCATGAGCTTGGTGATATTGACCGTGACGCCGCCCGTGATGAAAAATATCCGGCTCGCTGAATTACCGCTGATCGTAAGATTGGCCGCGCCGAGGCCGATGATCGTCAGATTTTGATTGATCGTTAATTCTCCCGACGTCAGAAGAATGGTCTGTCCCGCTAATCCGGCATTGAATACGACCGTGTCGCCGGGCGCTGCCGCTGAAATCGCACTCCGTAACGACCCTGCGCCGGTATCGTTGGTATTCGTTACCGGCACGGATCCGGCCGTCAGCAGAGACGAGCCAAAAAGTAAAAAAGCAATGCCGGATAACAACACGTTTGCTGCATTGAAACGTTTGTACATTTTCCAATCCTCAAAGTTGATAATGATCGAATATTGAAGAACCACGTCAGTCGCTAGCGCTCTGACCTGCTTGCAGTAATTTTTTAGAAATTGTTATTAAAGGGAAAGTTTGGGTCTAGTGTGAAATTAGCCAAAAGACTTCGGGTTGTCAAGATATGTTTTGTGAGAATCGGTGCTTACTTTTTTTTTGAATTTTTCCTGATCTCCATAACCAAATTCTGAGTTTTTCGATCATCGGGGTTATGTTTTAGAAAGCGTTCAAAACAACTCAGGGCATGGTTCCATTTTTTTTGACGATAATAAATGACACCGAGATTGTAATAAATGGGCCATCCGCTCTGCCCTGCTTTTTTTGCAAATTCAAAATACAACCTCTCGGCCGCATTAAACTGATTCGATGCATGGGCAAAAATTCCCATGTGTAACAAGTCAATGGGGAATTCCTGCTTACTCCAAAAGCCGTTCATCCAAGACATCCATCGCGATTCTTCATCTTCCAAAAAAAATCCTATAATTTCTTCTTCGCTTACGATGGTATCCAAATTCATCGATTGTACTACTTCGGTTAATCTAATCGATCCTATATCCCCACGTTGGGCACTGTGTAGATAAACAACCGAACGCTCATCCCAGTATACTAATCTCCATTCCGGTAAACTCCTGAGTTGTTCATGCCAGGACATCGCGCTGGGGTAATCGAAAACGATAACCTCGGGTTTATATTTTTGAATTAGCGAGTTGAGTCCGACTTGTTGGAAACTTCTCTGATATTCGCTGAAGAATTGCTCTTTCATAACCTCCAAACGGCCGTCAATGAAAACCGGCTGATTCAATTTCCAGCCAAGCCAATTACCTGCCGACAAATTGTTGAGTATGCGTCCCGTAATACCGTGTTCTATTAAGAATTCAGAGGCGCCGTCTGCATGATAATGGCGATCAAGTCCAAGCCCGAATCGCGTAGATCGTTGGTCACTTATGTAGTAGGCATTGCTGGCAATGCGAAGCCCGGTTAGCAACATCACTGCTCCCAACGTTATGGAAATGGCAGCTTGGGCTTTCATCCAGATTGCAGATTTAAAAATGTTCCAATCATTAACAACTTTCAACCCCAGCCAAACGGCATAAAAAGAAAATACGGGTATGTTCCGGAATTGAAGATAGGAAAGATAAAAAAATGCCGATGCGATTGCCCACTCATGAAGCCGGATTTTCCTGAAGCGTATGATTAAAATTACAGCCAAAATAATTGACAACCCATAGTAACTCCACAAAACAGCCGGTTGATACATCGATGGATTATGCATTGCAACCGACGACCACGGGGAGATGAATTCGGATATCGAATGTTTAAAAATATTATCCGATTGCAGGCGCGTCGAAAGCTCTATGGGAAATAGCGCTCCCCGAATAAAATACGGGTTGATCAGAACAGCACCACAGGAGAGCAAAACATATTTCAACAGAACGCGGTCGACGCTTCTTTTCCGAAATGATTCTGAAAGAAAATACGATCCCATGACAAAAAGTCCTAAAACAAACAGCCCTTGCACGTTAACCCAAACCATCATCGTCAACGGCAGCGTCCACAATCTATTTGCAGACCCGGATATATACCGATTTAACTCAGTAAATAGAAAAATCAAACACAGCCATGTGATAATCTCCGGGCGATAGTTGAAACGAACTTCAGTAATCTGCAGTATCAAAAAAAGTCCCGAGATGGCTGCCACAGTAGGAATTTTTTCTTGACTCAGCCAATACCATATCAAAGCAAACAAACCGGCATGCACTAATGTTTGCAAAATAGTCAAGCCATTAAACCCAGCCATTAAGTAGACACCGTAAACAAAAATTTGAAATAGCCAATGGAGGTCGACATAGTCGTGCGTGTTAACCGTATAGGTGTACGAATCTTTGTCAGGAAACCGGTGATGTTCAAAAATCCATTTTCCTCCGTGAAGATGAAAACCTATATCGCTATCGGTAATAGGGCGGAAAGAAAATAATGCAGCCAAAAAGAGGATAGCCACAAGGAGAATACGGCTACTAAGAGATGCGGGCCAAAATGATTTAGTCAATGAAAAAGCTGGTTTGATCAAGAGCGAATCACATAATTTTATAAATCCTTACGGATTCGGGAAAGTTGGCGGTGCGCCAAGACCGGACGCATTGCTGCCGCCACCTCCGCCGCTGCCCAATAAAACAGCCGCGCCAACAGCCGTCATGGCAATCGCGCCGCCCACGACCCATTTGGTATTCGAAGCGCTGGCTTTACGTTTTCCCCGTTCACTACGTGGCGCAAGCGTTTCACGTAAATAGCTTTTTGGGATTACCGTGCCTTTCTCGCCGCCGGTAATTGCTTTTGATTTCCCGATGCTGCTGCAGTAATCGCGGACCGGAGCTTTGTAGGCGGAAACCGTATCCGTCGAAACGCTGTCGACGCCGGGTTGAATATTGGTCAATTCTTTGATCAATACAACTGACGGCTCATAATCGGCAAAATAATCCATGCTCATACATGCATATTCCAGTGCGAGCGTTTTGTATGATTCATCTTTTTTATGCTGCCAGATTTTAACGCACACGTCCGCCAATTCATGATACGCGCTGAAAAGATCGGCTGCCTCCGTCCGGTATTCGAGCGCTTTTAAATACGATTGATATGCCAGCGTATCCAAATCCTGAACTTTCTGAATATTGGCCAAATTTTTGTAGGACGTATACAGATCGGAATACGTTTTTTGTCCAAGGCGCATCGCCTTGATGGCGTCTTCGAATCGGTTGGAATTCGACTCATTCAACATTTCAAGATATCCGACCCGATAATCGGCGGAAATATAGGTTTTATCCAATTCGGACACCTGGCGGTAAAGTTGTGATGCCTGTTGCGTATCCTGCGCGGCCATACGAACAATGATCAGTTCCGAATACGCCGGCAAAAATGACGGATCCTCTTCGAGGATTTCCCGCAAAACCGCTTCACCTAATTCTTTGCCGCTTTTGGTGAAATGCATACTCTTGCCGTCTTCATCTTTTCCGGTAAAAGTTAATTCCCCGGATGACAAATAAATTTTGGCCAATTTATATTTGATCGGAATGAGTCCCGGGTTGTAGGTCACAATATCTTCGTAAATGGCCCGCGCCTTCTCGACGTCTCCTTTTCGCATCAGGTATTCGGCTATTTCATATTTATCGGCAACTGTCAGCGCCGTATAATCTTCGCCTTTCAGGAGATTCTCCAGCTCCGGGTCTTCGCTGAAAAACGACTGGCTGGTGGTGCCGCAGGAAATGACAAACGCCAAAGCGGCCATTACGATCCATTGAATTTTAGACATAAATCCTAACCTCGTTAATGAAGATAATCGGTACTTTTTTATAATCATTTCAGCAATAACATTTTTTTGGATTGGAAGAGACGTTTTCCATCTAAGCCGAAGTATTCAAGACGGTACACGTAAATACCCGACGCAGCCTGACGTCCTAAAACATCTTTGCTGTCCCATGTTTTATCGTAAATTCCTGTTTCTTTAAAACCGTCTTCCAACGTCCGTACCTCGTGTCCCAATATATTATAAACTTTCAATGTGACGCGCCCTTGTTTCGGAATCGCATACCGGATGTGCGTCGACGGGTTAAACGGATTAGGATAATTTTGGTTTAAACTGAATTCTTTGGGCAATTCTGAAATCGTTTCGAATGATTTTTCATCAACAAAATTTTTCCGGCCGACAATGACTTTAAACGTTGACACGCCGGACTCCGTTTGCACGAATTCAACCGTATTGCCATCGACGATACGATTGCGCGTAATATCAATAATCATGATGGCATCGTTTTGATCGTTGTTTTCAATATCAAAATTTAATCGGACCGGAACATTTTCCAACGTCGATGTGACAAAAACATCGACGATATCTCCGTCGTTGGACGAACGATACAACTGCGTCAAACGTTTTCCGTCTTGCTCGAAGTAAACGGAAATATTATCGCCAATCGATTCCGGCTCCGGCGCATTGTACTCGGCAGAACGATCGGCCGCGACTTTTGAGAAATAATTATAGTCGTCGCCATATTGAATCTTATTTTTTTCCGTTTGCGCACTGATTCGTAATCTGAATGTCGGTGGGATTTCGAGTTTCTTCCCGAGTGAAATGCCGGTTGGCCGCATCACGATAACCGTATTGGTACTGGAGCGATTGTACAATGCATAACCGCCGAACGGGC
>JABWBZ010000225.1 GCA_013359335.1 bacterium | reverse complement strand
CCGCCGATAAAAATAAAAGCAAGTAAGTAGGAAAAAACAGATTTCATACTGGCTGAAATTTTCAGGATTCTGCTTTGAAATTAGGATAATTGAAATTAAACCGCAATTTATAATACGCTTTGGTAAAACAAAAAAATACGATCATCAGAAGCAGGTAAGGCGGAAACGAGACGCACACGCCGAGAGAAAAAACAGCGAGCGAGACTTTGACGGCTTTGTTCGCGTTCTCGCATGTAGTTTTGAAGGTGAGATAAATACATAACGGCAGCGATAACAAAATGATGATCGAAATGAAATAATCCCGAACATAAAACCCGACGTTCAATCCGGCGATTAAAAACAATAAACCGGTGACCGCCGCTTTTCGCATGCCGAACCGTACGGAAAAAGTAATTTTGCCGGTGGCTTCATCGCCGCGCACATCGAAGAGCGTCGTATAAATGTAGAACGCTACGCTAAGCAGGATATAGGGGAGCGTGATTAAAAATAAAGCCGGTTCAAGCGGTTTTCGAATAAGCCATCCAACGATAAAAAATAATTGCCCGCCAAGGACATTCACGATGATTCCTAAGATCGGGCGGTTTTTCCAACGAAAAGGGCGTTCGTTATAGAAAATGCCTGATATCCAAGCTATTGTAAAAAGCAAAAAAAATATCCATCCCATCCACCATGCGCACGCCAAAGCCAGAACGAGTAACCATCGGGCTTCGATGATGGCATGCCTGAGAGGAATATGGTTGCCGGAGATCAGAAACAGTTTTTGATTTTTTTTGTCGGTTTCAATGTCCTCGATTTGGTTGCGAATAAACACCCAGCCCATGAAAAGCGCTGTCGATAAAAAAATCTGAAAAAGCGGGAACCAATCCGCCGAAGGAATATTCCAATCATCGCCGGTAACAGCCCTGGCCACATAATATCCGGCCAGCGTAAGGGTCCATCCCTGGAAAAAAAGCATCGGCCTCAATACAAAAAAATAATCCAGCAATTTCACCGGCTGCATAAGTTTAAGAAATTAATTCAAACGGTAAGATGAACTATTGGTTTATACAATTGAGAATGCGCATCGTGCGGATTTTTTGCGAGCCAATATAGAAAAAACCGTAGGGAGTTACAATAACAAAAACGCCCTGCAAAGGCTTGCAGGGCGTTGTATCGACCGGGAACAACAATCGTATCAAAGGTTGCTGTTTCTAACCTCTCCGGTTGCGGTCGCCGAAGCTTCTCTTTTCCTGGGGTTTGGCTTCGTTGACAACCAGGTTTCTCTCCATGTAGGAGAAGTTGTTGAACATTTGGATGGCTTTGGTGGCTTCATCCAGATTGCTCATTTCGACAAAACCGAAACCCTTGGAGCGTCCGGAAATTTTGTCGACGATGATTTTGGCGGAATTAACGGTGCCGGCCTGGCGGAAAAGATCGGCCAACGATTGTTCGTCCGCTTTGTACGAAAGATTACCAACGTACAGTTTGCTGGTATTCATAGAAATTCTCCTAAAAAAGGGTTAGAAACATGGGAATAGAAATAAAAAATCTCAAAGCGCCCATACACTTTGAGACTTGGGATCTAAACTTTCAGGATTTTTTTTGAGACAAGGTCTAAAAAGAAATGCCACCAAAAGGACTAACCGCCAGGACTCAAACGAGCCTTAAAACACATCAAATCAAATGAACATTTGCATTGTAATAAAATGAATATAAAAGCCGGATTATGGAATGTCAAGCGAATTTTTTGGGCATTTTATCGTATTGACAGCGAGAAAGTCATGTTGACAAAATACTTCCGGTTGTCTATATTAATTACGCACAACTCGAAGCGAGAGTAATTCAGCGGTAGAATGCCAGCTTCCCAAGCTGGACGTCGCGGGTTCGATCCCCGTCTCTCGCTCAAAAATATATTAGAAAGCTGGACGTCGTCCCGACGAGTCGGGAATCCCCGTCTCTCGCTCAAAAAAATTTTACTCACTCTAAATCATCGTTGACTATCTTCAAAACCACACATTTTTTTCTAATCATCTTACTGATCCTTACTGTCGCGTGTTCGGGGCCATTGACTCAAGCCGAGAAACATGATCGTGCCATACGTTTGTATCAAAAAGGACAGCACGAACAAAGCCGCGGCAAAATAAATGCGGCCGTGGAATTTTATTGGAAAGCGATTGCAATGGATTCACTTTTGGCGGACGCTTATTGTGGGATTGCCGAAGCGTTTGCATTGGACGAGGCGTATGATCGGACCGATAAAATTTTAACGCCGGTTGCTTTGCTTTTTCCGCAACATAGCCGTTTCAATTATCACCTCGGCGAGGCAGCGTTTCGGTTGGGAAAAATTAACGACGCGGTGGTGCATCTTGAACGGGTTTCAACCGGCGATTCATCGTACAACGATGCGCTATTTCTGCTGGCTCAATCGTACGACAAAATCGGGAACGTTCGTAAAGCGGCTCATATTTATAAAACATTGTTAGACATTCCGAAATTAAAGCAACGCGATCGCATCGAAAACGCTTATGAAATTTTTGCAACTCATCGCTTTCCCTACGTTTCGTACGAGCAAGAACGATTGAATGTCATCAAGAAAAAAAATGCGATCGATCGCGGCGACCTGGCTTTTCTACTGACCGTGATTTTAGAACTTCCACTTGACAGTGGCATTGCCTTCAAAGATTTACACAACAGTGATCCTTTATTTCGTTATGCTGCCAGCGCCGTCGGAGCCGGGATACTGGAGACTTTGCCTGACCGGAAATTCCGTGGCGGCTACGCGCTTAAGCGGCGTAACCTGGCACATTATGCGTATGCAATCATGAAACGGTCCAGCAAAAAAATTGAATTCACCGGGACAACCTTTCAAGATGTTCCGCGAGCCCATGCTCAATTCGATGCCATAGCAGCAACAGTTTCGTTAGGAATTATGAAGCCGCTCGAGGAAAAAAGATTTGGGGAAGATGAGCCGGTTTCCGGCAGCGCGGCTATTCAAACGATTGAAAGCTTACTGCCGTGGATGAAAACCTTTTGATTAATTGACCGATGTTTTTATATTGCCGCGCCTAAATCATTAAAGGAGTGAGTTTGCCAGAAGAGAAACAAAAAAAACTGGTCTACGATCCGCTCGTCGAGATCATTAATTTTTATTCAACCAAAAAATCCGACGCGGGCGTTTCCAAAGCGCAAACGGCAACAACCGTTGAAGAGCGGCTGAAAAACAGGATCATCGACGGCGAGAAAAAAGGCCTCGAAGAAGATTTGAAACAAGCGCTCACGTCTTACACCCCGCTGGATATTATCAATACGATTTTATTAGACGGCATGAAAGTCGTCGGCGAACTTTTCGGCAAGGGCGAAATGCAATTGCCTTTCGTCCTGCAATCGGCAGAAGTGATGAAAACGGCAGTGGCGTATCTCGAACCTTTCATGGAAAAAACCGGCGATTCCCAAAAAGGCACAATGGTGCTGGCTACGGTCAAAGGCGACGTGCATGATATAGGAAAAAATCTGGTCGACATTATTTTGACAAATAACGGATACAAAGTGATCAACCTGGGCATCAAATGTCCGGTAGAAACCATGCTGACGGCGATGCAGGAGCATAAAGCCGACGCGATCGGTATGAGCGGCTTGCTCGTGAAATCGACCATGATCATGAAAGAAAATCTGGAAGTCATGACCGAACGCAGCATCAAAGTTCCCGTTCTGCTCGGTGGAGCGGCGTTGACGCGCCGCTATGTCGAAGAAGATTTGCGCGCGGTTTTTGACGGTCCGTTATTCTACTGCGAAGATGCATTCTCCGGGCTGCGCGTCATGGAAAAAATCGTTAGCGGCGAATCGCTTGAAACTCCTCATAAAGAAGACGTTTTGAAATTGCCTGCCGATTCGTCCGCGGAAACCATCAAACGGATAAAATTAGTTCGTCATCAGTGGAACAAAATTCTGGATTATATTTCCGACGAAGAATTCATTCGTGAAAATACTTTTGGCCGATGGTCGGTTCGTGACATCATTGCTCATTTTATCGGATGGGAAAAAGTTACAGTTGAACGATTGCAGCATCTGATGAAAGGGGAGTTGACGGCCATCCGGCGTTTTACGGAAGAAGACGGACAAAAATTCAACGATCGATGCGTCGAAGAATACCGTAACGTGTCGCGCCTTGAGATCATGGACGTTTGGAACGAAACGCAGGCGGCCGTTATTGCGCAAATGCAGCAACTGAAGCCGGAGCACTTTCAGGGATCGCTGGAGGAAGATTCGGTCGGAGCGATCATCGCCGGCGCGACGTTCGCGCACGAGTATGAACATCTTGAAAAAATTCAAGCGCGAGTGCAAATGCTGCAACAAGCCGTTGCCAAACCATCGTCCGGAATCAAGCAGCGTTCAAATGTTGCCCGCGACGTCGATATTCCGGAGATCCCGTTTTACGGAAGTAAAATTGTGGACGATATTTCCTTAGATGACGTGTTTCCGTACATTAATGAAATTGCGCTCTTTCGCGGGCAGTGGCAATTTACACGAGGAAAAATGGGCGTGGAGGAATACGATCAATTCGTCCATGAAAAAGTTCGGCCGGTTTTTGATTCAATAAAATTACGCTGCAGGAACGAACGATTGCTCATGCCCAAAGTCACGTACGGCTATTTTCCGTGCCAATCTGAAGACGATGATCTGATCGTTTATCAGGATGATCTTAAAACGGAAAAACTGAGGTTTACATTTCCACGGCAACACGACGGGCATTATTATTGTATATCAGATTTTTTTGCAGCATTAATAAAATCCTGAACAATTAAAAAATATCCGGCAAATCCCATTTTTTTTAAAAAGGTGGCTACTTCGCCTTTGCCTGAGGCATTTTTTCCGGTGAGTCCGATGATCATAAAATTTTCTTATCAATGCAGGTTAAATAATGAAGGCTACCCTACGAAATTGATGGTAAAAAGGCAATAAGAGGGTTTGTTAGCGTGTAAATTTTTGAATGGTTCCTGTTTGCACTATGATTTCAAAATCTCCTTGGGTGTTAATCAGGGTGAGAGGAGCCAAGGTTTGCTCCCGTTTAATTTCAAAGACACCGATTAAATCATCAGTCAGGGTAAAGGGATTAAGAAGCCCTTTTTGTACAAGCCAGTCTTCTTCATCCCCTTCCCATACAATAAGCCAAATATGTTGGGAGCTCCCTTGGGAATAATCCCAATCCCAAAGTGCCATGTTGATATAGTCAAGTTCTTGCTTGGGAGCCTGATAGGTTGTATCCCCCCATTCACACATATCGTACAAATAGTTACTGCCTGACAAAAAAGGGCCAGGCAAAAAGGAATGAACTCGCAGTGGGGGCTTGTTGATGTTTGCAGGGGGGGTGATTTCGTGGAGTTTGCCCTGGGCTAAGTGAAGCAGGGTTTGTCTGTCGAGTTTTTTGATTTGGGGGTCATATGGAATAATGGCGTAATGGATGTTGGCAAAAAATCCCCCTTCACCTTCATAAATGGTTTGAGGTTTCCCCGTAAGCGGATGGGGCCCCATATAGTCTATAATATGCGAGTCTTCATAGTCGTAACGTAGAGTGATGTGTTTAAGAAGCAGGACATTTTGGCCATCCATTTGAGTGATGGTTTGGTAGGCATTGG
>JABWBZ010000224.1 GCA_013359335.1 bacterium | reverse complement strand
CCCAGGATATCACCGCCCGTAAAAAAATCGAACAGGAATTGCTTTACGCCAAAGAAAAAGCTGAAATCGCCGATAAGGCTAAATCCGATTTCCTCGCGGTGATGAGCCATGAAATCCGAACGCCGATGAACGGCGTCATTGGCATGACCGGGCTTCTGCTGGAAACACTATTGACCAAAGAACAGCGCGATTACGTCGAGGTAATTCGTATCAGCGGAGAAACCTTGCTCACGGTGATCAACGACATCCTCGATTATTCTAAAATCGAATCTGGTAAACTTGAACTGGAAGACCATCCGTTTGATCTCAGGGCATGTGTTGAAAATACGCTGGATTTACTGGCTCCCAAATCATCCGAGAAAAAATTGGATTTATTGTATCAATTGAACGAATCGGTACCGGCTTACATCCGCGGTGACAGCACTCGTCTTCGGCAGGTGTTGGTCAATCTTGTCAACAATGCGATCAAATTCACTGAAAGCGGCGAAGTGTTGCTCAACGTCAACGCGACTCAAAGCGAGGATGGAAACGTGAATCTCGAATTCGAAGTGCGCGATACGGGTATCGGCATTCCTGAAAACAAAATTTCCGAAATGTTTAAACCATTTTCACAAGCCGATTCTTCAACGACGCGCAAATACGGAGGCACGGGGCTCGGCCTCGCCATCGCGGCTAAATTGGTTGCGCTAATGAACGGCAAAATCTGGGTTCGCAGCGTGCTGGGACAAGGCACCTCCTTTCATTTTACCATCACGGCTCCGATTTCTTCAGCGCCGGTTCCCCAACACCTGATGATTCCAGAAATCGAAGGCAAACGGATTTTGATCGTCGACGATAATGAAACGAACAGAAAGATTTTGAAAGTCCAATGCGAAATGTGGAAAATGATTCCCCATATGGTTGCCACGCCGTTGGAAGCGCTGCAATTGATCCAGAATCAAACGCCGTTTGATCTGGGCATTATAGACATGCAAATGCCCGATATGGACGGTATTACGCTTGCCATGGAAATTCGTAAGTGGCGGAATAAACGCGTGCTCCCGCTGATTATGTTGAGTTCGCTCGGGAATAACGATAAGCGGATTACGTCTTCAAAGGATTTCTTTTCAGCGATCATCAGTAAACCCGTCAAACAATCCGTTCTGTGGGACGCGATCGTCCAGACATTGTCTAACAGCCAGCCGGAAACCATGTATTCAAAAATCGATTCGGCGCTCGACCGGCGATTGTCTGAAAATTTACCGCTGCGGATTCTGTTGGCCGAAGACAACGCGATTAATCAGAAATTAGCCGTGCGCGTATTCGAAAAAATGGGCTATGTCATCGACATTGCCGTCAATGGGCTGGAAGTGCTGGATGCTTTGAAAAACAAAACATTTGACATCGTTTTCATGGATGTACAAATGCCCGAAATGGACGGCTTGGAAGCTACGCGAAAAATCATCGGGGCCTATTCTCCGCATAAGCGCCCGGTCATTATCGCCATGACGGCCAATGCCATGCAAGGCGACCGCGAACGTTGTCTCGAAGCGGGTATGGACGACTATATCACCAAACCGATTACACCAAAACATATTCAATCCAAATTAAAAGAATGGGGTACTATTATGTTGCAACACCAGGAATATATGCAGCGGCAAAATTATCCGGTCGTCGATTACGACGCCATTCGCGAATTGGAAATTGACGACGATTTCCTCAAAGAGTTGATCGCCATTTATTTCGAGCAAGCGCCGTCGATGATCCGCACCATTCGCGATCATGCGCGCCTCGGGCAAACCGACGCAATGAAAAAACACGCGCATACGCTCAAAGGCGTCAGTTTCAACATCGGGGCCGCGCGGATCGGGCACTTGTGCACAACCATCGAAAACGTTCAGGCCTCGCAAAGCCCGAAGGAAATCGACGTCATGCTGCACGATCTCGATCATACTTACGAAGAAACAAAATTCGAACTCGAACGGCTGGCCGCGGAAACTGAACTCGAAACGGTTTAACAAGAGGTCGTTATGAAAATACTCATTGTCGACGATAATCCGATCAACGTGATGGTGTTTGACAACCTGCTCACCAAAGTGCTGCCATGCGAAACCCAGTGTTTCACGTCACCGGTCGAAGCGCTCGATTGGTCGAAACGCCACACGCCCGATCTTTTGATCACCGATTATCAAATGCCCGAGTTAAACGGATTGGAACTGATTCGGCTTTTCCGAAGCCTCGACGATAAATCGGAAACTCCCATCATCATGGTCACGGCTACCGAAGATAAAAAGATCCGATACCAGGCTTTGGAAATCGGCGCCAACGATTTTCTCAACAAACCGATCGATAAGGCGGAACTCATCGCCCGCACGCGCAATATGCTCACCATCCGTCAAAATCAAAAAGCGTTGGCGGATCGCGCTTCCTGGCTCGCGGAGGAAGTCAAAAAAGCCACGCAGGAAATCATTGCCCGCGAACGTGAAGTAATTTTGCGCCTTTCCAAAGCCGCCGAATACCGTAGCCCGGAAACCGGCACGCACGTCATGCGGGTAGCCTTCTACAGCAAAGCTTTGTCGAAAAAGCTCGGGCTTTCGGAAGAAGAACAAGATCTCATTCTGATGGCAGCGCCCATGCACGATATCGGAAAGGTCGGAATTCCGGATGAAATTTTATACAAAAATGAAAAATTAGACGCGTATGAATACGCGCACATGAAACTCCACACGTTGACCGGCTACGAAATCATGCAAAACAGCCAATCGCGTTTGCTCCAGGTGGCGTCTGAAATTGCGCTGTGCCATCATGAAAAATTCGACGGCACCGGATATCCGCGCGCGCTGAAAGGCGAACAGATTCCCCTGTCGGCGCGCATTTGCGCCATCAGCGATGTCTTCGACGCGCTCACGTCCGAACGCCCTTACAAAAAAGCATGGACGATCGACGAAGCCATCCGTGAAATCGAGCGCAATAGCGGTACCCATTTCGATCCGCAATTGGTCGAGGCTTTTAAAACGATTATCCCCGACATTGTGGAAATCAGAGAGAGATTTGCTTCTCGAAATTCAAAAGAAGCTCTGGTAGCGTGACTATTTTATCAATTCATCTATGAATGTTTTCACCGAGCGATTGAATTCTTCAGGAGCTTCATTGTGAGGAACATGCCCCGCATTCTTGATAACTTTTACGGACGATTTGGTCATTTTAGATTGTAATTCCTTCGTCAATTTGTGTAATCCGGCATTGTCTAATTCACCGATCACTAACAAAACCGGTAAAACAATATTTTTCGATTCATCAAAAAGGCTCTTTTCATTGAGGATCAGTAAAGCCGGATCGGCTTTTCGCTGATTAGCACGAACAATTGTCAAAAATCGCTCACGTAAATTTTTATTCTTGCGTGCCGTCGGTATAAAATTCTCATCTTCAACAATTGTGCTCAAGAGTGTTTCAGTCCCTTTACTTCGTGCTGTCATAAATTTTTCATTTTGTTTTTGCAGCTCGGTAGAGGCCGTAAATCCCGAAACGGCAGGCGCCGACAACACGAGCGCTGTTATTTTTTCAGGATATCGCAGCGCAAATTCCATCGCTATACCTCCTCCGAAAGATACGCCTACAATGACTGCTTCACTGATCTTTAACGAATCCAATATTGCACGCAAATCGCTTTCATTGGTATACCGATTTGCAGGAAGATCCGAACGGCCAAATCCTACGGGATCATAACGTATCACACGATAATCCTTTGATAACGCCTCAAAGGCATAGTCCCATTGCCGTGAATCCATAAAGGCGCCACGACCTATGAAGACAACCGGATGTCCTGTACCTTTTTCTTCATAATACAAGTTACCTGATACCGCCCGGATATATCCAGACGACGATTTTTTTGAAAGTGCAGTAAGAAAATCTGAAACGTATCCGTAAAATTCTTTTGGATTTTCAAGATTGACCATGTGCCCTGCGTTTGGAATGACGGCATATTCGGAATTTTTTATCTGGTTTTTCAAAAACATCATCTTCCTATGAATATCAGGATGATCGTGTTCACCTACTACAATCAACGTAGGCCGATCAATCGTATGAACGGATGCTGCGACAGATTGGACGGACATTACCGGAAAAAATGTTGCTCTCCTATAATTGTCGACTACAAGTTTTCTGAAGTTCTTAGCCAGGGCTTGTTCAAACTTGGCTGATGGAATGAAATAAGGATCTTGATACAAAGCGTCTACTAGCTCACTGGCTCCTCTTTCCATGGCTCCTGCGAATAATGCAACGCGGGTTTTTAATTCTTCCGACCTTTCAAATCCGGATACCACCGGAGCCGATGTCACTAATGAGAAAACCCTGTCAGGATACTTGATGGCAAATTCAAGTGCAATTTCTCCCCCAAATGAGAGCCCAATGAGGTGTGCACGATGTATCTTAAGAGAATCCAACAAGATCAACAAATGACCGGAATTGGAATAAACGGCTTTAGCTGAATCCGAACGTCCGGTTCCAATGGGATCATATCGTATCACATAATACGATTTTGAAAAAGAATCAAAGACTTCATCCCATTGCCGTAAATCGACGAAACCGCCGCCACCGATCAGAATCAATGCCGGACCATAACCGCGCGTTTCATAATAGATTTTGCCTTCGTTTGTCGAAATTAAACCAGTATGATCCTTTGCATATACACTACCGGTTAGCAGTAGAATAAGTAAGAATAATTTTAGATAATCGGATTTTTTCATAATTGGCCTTGGTTTTTAATAATGAATTTATGAAATGCGATAGGAAACAATGTTTTCGGTTTCATTGTGGATAACCTGTTTTGCTAAATTATTTTATTTCATTGATTTTTAAGCTGATTATGTATTTTAAACAATAAAAGAATTGTAGTATGAACTACGAAAATACCGATTTGAATGCTGTGGTGAAAATTGCTTTTTTAATAAAAAATCAGGTGGATCAGGAGCGGCGAAATTGGGCAGGTGTTTGTTTGTAGAAAGCTTTAAAAAGGCGTGAGAAAGAACTTCTGTCTTCGAAACCAACAAAGCCACAAATTTCTGAGAAGCTCAACTTCGTTGTTTTAAGAAGAATTCCAGCTTCTTTAATTCGGCGTTGCATTAAATACTGATGCGGCGTTATGCCAAAACACATTTTGAAATGGCGAAGTAAATGATAACGTGATAAACATGCAATCATACTGAGATTTTCAAGCGTTATTGTACCTTGATAACATGAATCCAAATAGTCTCGCGCAATATGAAGCCGCCGGTACAACTCGTCACGTGTCGATTTTTTTTGGGCACGAATGGAATCAATTTTACGGATCACGCGTGAATGCATTTTTAACAGATTTTCATATAAAAATGCCATCTCCTCGTCAATGCGATGAATAAATAATTTAAAATCCTTCGTCATGTGTTTTAAGGCGTGCAATCGGCGTCGGATTTGGGGAGTCATCGGATACAGGTGCTCAAAAAAATTAACAGAGTGTTTTAAAGTAGATTGTGGATCGCATAATAGTTTTTCAGTTGTATTGGTAAAGTGTGCAAGAAAAAAGCTGAGAAATGTGGCGCCAAAATTCAGTGTAAACGATTCGGCAAAACCATTACGTGGAATATAGCTTGAATAATGAGCGTCTTCATTTAAAGGACTCAACGGCAAAAACGCCCTGATCCTTAACATAAAATTCACGTCCTTGGAAAGTTGTTTTCAACGACAACGGACCCCAATGTTTTGGAAATGCAGTTTCACCGGAATGGCAATGAATGATGACATTGTCATTGCCATGTGTTTCAGTCCATTCGCGTTTGTCAAACCTATGCGTAACAGGATCTGGAAAAGAAGCAACTAGTCTAACCATCTTGTTGTCAATTGTAATTTTAATAATAGGTATGTTAAAAAATCCGATAAATTTACGTAAACAAATAGTTTTTGTTATAAAAAAAAGATTCAATTTAATAAAAGATGATTATAAAATATCTTGCACCGGATTCCATTTACATTGCAGCAGAACGAAATTCTATCTTTGAGATATAACAGAAATTTTCTTTACACGCCATGAAATTTTCGGTAGGAATCAGAAAACAAATTTATATTTCATCACAATCATTTTGTTGAGTTACATTCTCAATGAACGTTCGAAATGATTTCATTGAACGCATCCGGCGCTTCGTTGTGAGGAACATCCTTTGTCAATTTAGGTAATCAATCATTGCCCCAACGCTCATTCATTTGGATTGTAAAAGGGAATGCGTTCAGTTCCAACAAAAGCTACTCGTTATCCGCAGCTTCCCGCTTCGGTGTTTCAAGCAACTCCAGTCCGGGAGTTTTTTCTACGGAATAATGCATTTCCCATTCGTTTTTGAATAACACGACCGGGCGGTCGTGATCGTCAAACGCCAGTTTGACATGGATGGCGGGCTTGATATCGTTGCCGAGCCAGCGTAGGCGCGTGAACGGCAATCGTTCGATAGCGACTTTTTCGTTGTATTCTTCTTCCATACGCCAGCTGAAAACCTGAAGCTGGAGTTCCCCGACGACGGCGACAAGCGGGCTCAGCGAACCTTCCACTTCACGGAAAATCTGCACGACGCCTTCTTCGCTCAATTGCTCGATGCCTTTGCGGAAACTTTTGCTGTACGAATTGCTCGCCGGCGTAATCCTGGCGAAAATTTCCGGCGCAAATCGTGGAAATTGCGGAATCGTGAAATCCGGCCCGTCGGACAAAACATCGCCGACGCGGAAAAGTCCGGGATTGATCAATCCCACGACGTCGCCGGGATACGCTTCATCCAGAATCGTCCGGTCGCGTCCGAAAATCTGGAACGGATAATTCAGTTTGACTTCTTTATCGGTGCGGAAATGTTTGACCATCATGCCGCGTTCGAAACGGCCCGACACGATACGGACAAACGAAAGCCGGTCGCGGTGCGCTTTATTCATGTTCGCCTGAACTTTGTAGACGAAGCACGAAAATTTTTCGGAACCCGGCTGAATTTCCCCGATCGATGTTTTCAGCGGCTGCGGTGGCGGCGCGAGTTTACACACGTATTGCAAAAAATTTTCTACGCCGAAATTGGTCAGCGCGCTGCCGAAAAATACCGGCGTAATTTTTTCTTTCAGAAAAGCGTCCATGTCGAATTGTGGTAACGCACTTTCGATCAGTTCGAGATCCTCGACGAGTTTAGTGTGCGCCTGCTCGCCTAATGACGATTTCACATTCGCGTCATGAATATCGACCATCATCACGGGCGCTTTGTACATGCCTCCGACCGTGCGTTCGAAAAAATGAAATTGTTTTTCCGCGCGTTCGTAAATGCCGCGAAACTGTTGCCCGTCGCCCACCGGCCAACTCATCGGCACCGCCACGATCCCCAAAACAGATTCGACGTTGTCGAGCAATTCAAACGGGCTCAGCGCCGGACGATCCAATTTATTAATAAACGTAATGATCGGAATGCCGCGGTCGCGGCAGACTTTGAAAAGTTTGATCGTTTGCGGTTCAACCCCTTTGGCCGCATCGAGTAACATGATCGCGCAATCGACGGCCATGAGCGTGCGGTATGTGTCTTCGCTGAAATCCTGGTGGCCCGGCGTGTCGAGAATATTGAGCAGAACGTCGCCGTATTCCACGCGCATGGCGCTGGACGACACGGAGATTCCGCGCTCCTGTTCGATCTCCATCCAGTCGGACGTCGTCGTGGCGCGTTTACCGCCGGTGACATTGCCCGCGCGCTGGATCGCGCCGGAATACAATAATAATTTTTCCGTCATCGTTGTTTTCCCCGCGTCAGGATGCGAGATGATCGCCAGCGTTCGGCGGCGGGAAATTTCTTTATTCAGATCGCCATTCGACATCGAAATGTTTTCCTGTTCTTAAAATGCCCTTGTTATGTGATGGTCTTTGAACGTAATGATTACCACATTAGCGCGCGGAATATATTATAAAAGGCCGCCATTGTCACGAAAAATTTTGCAACTCTTTTGATTGGTTGGCGTATCACAGGCACATTTCTTTATTCCTAAACCACCCTCAAATAATTCAAGGAGTCATCATGATTTCCCGTTCCTATCTTTTAGCTATTGCCTGTGTAGCGCTAACCATCGTAGAAATTGCGCCGCAGGACAAAGGTTCGCGACCGAGTCCGCCGGTAACAGTTACATTAGCCATCGGCGGCAATGATATCGTCGTCAATTATTCCAGCCCTTCCGTGAAAGGCCGTGAAATCTGGGGAAAATTAGTTCCCTACAATGAAGTATGGCGCACCGGCGCCAATGAAAATACGACGATTTCCTTTTCCAAACCTGTTAAAGTCGAAGGACAAGCTTTGCCCGCCGGAACTTACGGACTGCATACGATCCCGGCCGCCGGCGAATGGACCGTCATTTTCAGCAAAGATTACAAAGCCTGGGGCAGTTACAGTTATAAACAAGACAACGATGCTCTGCGCGTCAAAGTCAAACCTCAGTCCGGCGATTTCCAGGAACGCCTGACCTTCGCTATTGAAAAACAAAATGACAAAAACGCCAACGTTGTTCTGACATGGGAGAAATTAAAGCTCTCGTTTAAAGTTGAAACCAACTAACTCACTTACCATTCACAGGAGGATGTATGAAAAAGTTACTCTCAGCAGCTTTATTACTGAGCGTGTTCGCTTTCGTAGCAAACGCTCAAGTAGTATTGACGCTACCGCAGGCAAGTCCTCGGGCGACCATCATGCAAAAAATCGGGTTGACCGATGTGACTATCAACTACGGCAGCCCGGCTGTTGCCGGACGTACCGTATGGGGCGATCTCGTGCCGTACGGTTTGGCGCCTTCGACCGGTTTTGGCAGCGGTAAACCATTTCCGTGGCGCGCCGGTGCGAATGAAAATACGACGATTTCATTTACGCACGACGTGACCATCCAGGGAAAAACGCTTGCGGCTGGAACGTATGGTCTTCATATGATTCCAACCGAAAAAGAGTGGACGATCATTTTCAGCAAAAATCACGAATCATGGGGAAGTTTCTGGTACAATGAAGCGGAAGACGCGCTGCGCGTGACGACCACGCCGGTTAAAATGAACGATCACCAGGAAAGATTATGCTACGGTTTCGACGAGATGACGATCAATTCCGCGACTGCCTATTTGCGTTGGGAAAAATTGAAAGTACCGTTTAAGATCGAAGTCAATACGGTGCAGATCACGCTCGCCAATTTACGCAATGAACTTCACAATACGGCCGGCTTTTCGTGGCACGGCTGGAATCAAGCGGCCAATTACTGCGTAACGAATAATACGAATCTCGATGAAGCGCTCACCTGGGCTGAACAAGCAATTGCATTCGGCGGAGGCGCCAATGCTCAATTGATGAAGGCGCGCGTGCTGGCTCAAATGGGCAAGACCAAAGAAGCCGACGATCTGATCAAAGCTACGTTGGAAACGGCCGCCGAAAACGAAATCAATAATTACGGCTATCAATTACTTGGACAGAAAAAAGTTAAAGAAGCCGTTGAAGTATTTAAAGTCAACGTTCGGCGCTTTCCGAAATCATGGAATGCCTACGATAGTTTAGGCGAAGCGCTCGATCTGGCCGGCGATAAAAAACTGGCTATCGACAATTACAAAAAAGCGATGCAAATGACGACGGATGAAACGCAGAAAAAACGCATCGACGGCATTTTGAAGAAATTGCAGCAAACTAATTGATTGGGTTAGACAGACTTATGGCACGCGGATGACGCGGATTGTTTTAATCGGCGTTATCCGTGTGCTATTTTTCTTCGAATAAATAAATTAAAAACCAGCGCCAATCCCATCGTCAGCAAACATCCGATCACATTGTACCACAAAAATGAAATTTCAGTAAACGCAAAACAGCACACGACTGCTAATTCTCCGAGAATTGCCGCATAAAACGCCGCCGTCCCGCGCACGAATTTAAAATAAAACGCCAGCAGAAAAATTCCGAGTATCGTTCCGTAAAATAACGATCCGAGAATATTGACTGCTTCGATTAACGAACCAAGCCGGTTGGCGTACTCTGCAAAAATAATCGCAAATATTCCCCACATTACCGTCGCCAATTTGCTCACAATGACGTATTGCCTTTCGCTGGCATTTTTATTGATCAAACGTTTGTAAACATCGATGACCGTTGTCGATGCGAGCGAATTTAATTCCGCCGACGTCGACGACATCGACGCCGCAAAAATCGCCGCAATAACCAATCCGACGAGCCCGACCGGTAAATAATGAATGACGAAATTCAAGAAAATATAATTCGTATCGTTCGTATTGGCTGCGGGATCGTTGCGGATCATCAGATCGGCCGCCTGCTTCCGCAAAGTATTCTGCTGTTCCTGCGAAAGATCCAATTGTTTTTCAATCGACGACGCGTGCCCAT
>JABWBZ010000011.1 GCA_013359335.1 bacterium | reverse complement strand
TCCCGGTCTGCCAGGCCGGCCCTGCCCCGGGCCGCGGCGCGAGCGCCACCGCGCACGGCGACGACCAGCGCCGCATGGACCGCCGTTTGCTTTGTGTGGGATCGGGCCGCTCCCCGCCGGATCCCAGCGGAACTACCGACACGGCGAGCAGGCTCGAGCCGATCGGCCCTGGACACAGTGGCCCTTCGAAGTAGGTAGATCGAACGAACCTCTCGCGCGTCCCAAGGGGCCATGCTGCATCGCGCACTCCCTGTCTTGTTCCTCGCGGGCGTCGGCCTGCTCACGTTCGGCGCTGCGTACGCGGATGTTCTCCCACCCGGTCCCACAAGGCCGAGGCCGCACCACGTAGCACCCGTCGAGCGGTGGCGGCCGCCCGCGCCACGCGCGTTCCAGGTCTCGCTCGTGGACGACGGGCTGTCTCCGCTGCCGACGTTCTTCCACAACGACCGGCGGTACGTTCTCGGTAATCTCGCCGATGCCATCGGACCGGGACTCAATTCGGTCTCTCAATTCGGAGTCTTGCAAGGCGCGTACGCCGAAAGGGCACTTTACAATCCTTACTACGAGCGCATGGCGCTGCGTATGCAAGCTATGCGCAACAGCCTTTCCACCAACCCCGGCGGCGCTTCTTATGCCCGTTATCAGCAGGAACTTTCGGTGTTAAAGCAAAATCTTCTGACCGAACAGTATGCCCGCAATTATGAAAAAGACAATACACAGCGTTTTTTTATGCATTCGGACGTACCGGAGCTGCCGATTAACGCGAAGTTTGCAAGTTTTAAGGACGACGGAGGCCAATCGCGTCTCGACTTTTATTTTATGACGCCGTTCAGTTATCTCAATTTCAAATCGAATCCGTTTGAACAGCACCTGTTAGCCTCCAACGTCACGGCGAAAGCGAAAATTTTCGATCACGATTACAATGAAGTCGGGAAAATCGAGCGCGAATATCTGCTATCCTCGACGCCGATGGATGTGGCCGTGCGGTCGCTTCTGGACGAATTTCGTATTACTCTTAAACCAGGAAAATATCACGTGGCTATTCAATTGGAAAATAACCTCGCTGAAAAAATCGGCAGCTATCAATTCGAAGCGGCCGTGCGTGATTATAATCAAAACGAATTGATGGTCAGCGATTTGCAAATGGCCCTCAAAGTCGAAGAAAATGCCGCCGATCCGGATAAATTTGTCAAACCCAATACGCGCCTGCGTGTTGTGCCTAATCCCGCCGCGCTGATCGTGAAAAAAAATCCGATGGCCGTCTACTACGATATTTATAATCTTACGCTGGACAACAGCGGCCACAGTTCATACGAAGTCGCTTATACCGTCAAAACTCTGAATGAGAAAAAGGGTCTCGTGCTGGCCATCGCACAACTTTTTACCGGCAAGAAAAAAACATCGCTGAGTTCCGTCACGCTTAAGCAAGGCGCATCAACCACGCAGCGTGAATATATTGGGCTCGACGTCAGCGACTTGCCGGAAGGCGCGGCGCAATTGGAAGTGAAAGTAAAAGATTTGTTATCGGGCAAAGAAACGGCGTCCACCATTCCGCTTAATCTGACGAGCGGGAAGAAATAATTGGCCGGCCTTCATAAAAAAAGATTCATTCTAGGATATTACCACTCGAAAGCGCTTCCTGAATAGCGCTAAATTACATTTAGTCAATGGCAGGAGTGTGACGATAAGATATTAATGCTTTAAGAATGAATAATTACAAAATCATTTTACGCATGAATCTCCGGACTTGATAAAATTTTCAAAAAACTGTCACGACATTACTCAATTTCAAAAAAACTTTATCGTATTTTTTTCTCAAACTTCATCCTTCCCAAACCTCAAAAAGTTCTTGATACATAATGATTTATCGCCTATATTCTTCGTTAAAGCGTCAAAAAATGTAATTTTGTCAGTGACAAATTATGACTACGTTAAAATCGTCGCAAGGTAAACTTATTGTCTTCAGCGCTCCTTCCGGAGCTGGCAAAACGGCGCTTAAAAATGAATTGATCAAAAAAGATCCGACCATCGTTTTTTCTGTGTCGGCGACAACGCGAAAACAGCGTGATGGTGAACGCGACGGCAAGGATTATTACTTTATTACCGAAGAAGAATTCAAAGCACACATTGATGCGGGCGATTTTATCGAATATAATCACCACTTTGGCAATTTTTATGGCACGTTGCGGATGGCGGTTGAACCCGATCTGCGCATGGGCTGCAACGTCATTCTGGACCTTGACGTCAATGGCGCCTTGAACGTGAAAAAGCAATATCCCGATCAATCGGTGTTGATTTTTATCAAGCCGCCATCGTTGGATGAATTGAAAAAACGCCTGATGGCGCGCGGTACGGAATCGGAAGACAGCATGAAAGTCCGTCTCGCCCGCGTCGAAGAGGAAATGCAAAAAGCCGGCAGCTTCGATTATACGGTGATCAACGACACGATCGAGCGGGCGGCCAATGAAATACTGGAGATTATCCGAAAATAATTACCATGCCTGATGATAAACAGCATGCCGGTAACGGTAAACAGTTTTTACTGGCGAGCGAAGACCGGCCGGATGAACAAAACTTAGATGCACTGGCGTCATCGTTCGGACTGATCGGACGATCGCCGCTTATTCAAACCATTGTCCGCGACATTCTGAAAATTGCTCCGTCCGACGTTGCCGTACTGATCGTCGGCGAAAGCGGCACCGGCAAGGATGTCGTCGCTAAAGCCATTCACACACACAGCCCGCGCAGCCATCGCCCGCTGGTTATCGTCAATAGCGGCGCCATCGCGGAAGGAATCCTGGAGAGCGAACTTTTCGGACACGAGCGCGGCGCGTTTACCGGAGCGGTTTCCGAACGGAAAGGTTATTTCGAAACCGCCAATGGCGGAACGATTTTTCTCGATGAAATCGGCGACATGCCGCTGGCCACACAGGTCAAATTATTACGCGTGCTCGAAACCGGCGAATTTCTGAAGGTCGGAGGTTCGTCTACCAAAAAATCCGACGTACGCGTCATTGCTGCCACGAACAAAAATCTCGAACAAATGGTGCGGCGTGGAGAATTTCGCAAAGACCTGTATTACCGTTTGAAAGCGATTACTTTGGAATTACCGCCACTGCGCGCGCGCAAAGAAGACATTCCGATTCTGATTGAGAAGTTCGTTCAGGATTTCAGCGAACAAAGCCACGGTTCGTTTAAAGGTTTTGCACCCGACGCGATCGAAGCGCTGGTCAATTACCGTTGGCCGGGCAATGTGCGCGAACTGCGCAATCTCGTGGAAAGTCTTCTGACGCTGAAGCGCGGCGAACGCGTCACGGCGGACGACGTCACGCGGAATTTAAAAAATTTCAAAGACGTCGACGACTGGGACAATGAAGAAAATATCCATTTACCCGTGCCGACGCATCTGACGCCGGAACAGGCGGAGCGGGAACTTTTGTACAGAACGCTCTTATCGCTCAAACAGGACGTGACGGACATCAAACATTTTCTGGCGGCGAAATTCGGCATCAACGACGGCGTTCATGCGCAGGTTGCGGGCGCCGGTTTTGAGAAGAAACTCCAGCCGCATAAAGTGGTCGAAACCGAAGTGTATAACGTCGACGACATGCTCGCCGATCGTGAAACGATGACGGTGGATGAAGCGGAAAAAGATCTGATCATCAAAGCGCTCAGAAAATACGACGGCAAGCGCAGCCTGGCTGCCAAATCGCTTGGATTGTCAGAACGTACGCTATACCGCAAGATCAAACAATACGCGTTGGATTTATGAAAGCGCTTTTTAAATTTTTTTGGATGATCGGCCTGGGCGCTTGCTCGTATTCGTTTTCCGGCGCCAACGTCGGGAATCTTAAAAACGTTGCTATTCCGGTGTTCGATAACCTGACGTCCGAGCCTGGTATTCGCGAAAAAGTGACGAGCGATATTACGAATGCCATCATCGAAGATAACAATCTGAAAGTAACGGACCGGCGAACGGCGGATGCTCTCTTGATCGGGAAAATTACAAAACTGGATGACGTGCCATTTGCCTACGAAGGCAGCGGTAATAGCTTTTCGACAAAAGATTACAAAATTACAATCTATACGACGATCCGTTTTGAAACTGTAAAGGACAAAAAGCCGGTTTGGGAAGAAACGATTTCAGGCTGGGGACGATATTCGTTGACCGGCTCGCAAAACCGCAATGCCGGCATTGAAGACGCCATTAAAATGATCACGCAAAACGTCGTGAATAAAATGGTATCGAATTGGTAATCAACGTTGCCGTCCATGAAGCCCTAACTTCACAGACGGCGCTTAATACAATGCAAAAAATTTATAAACCCTAAGGAAAGGTATGTTAGCGATCGACGGAAGTAGTTTATTATTCTACGCGTATTTGTTGTGCATGTTCGTGCTGTTTATTTTCAGCACGCACAATTTTGTGATGATCTATTATTTTCTCAAGCACCGCAACAAAAACGAATTTAAAAAACGGGATATGGCCGGCCTCGCGCCCGGAACCTATCCCACAGTGACCGTTCAATTACCGGTTTTCAATGAATGTAACGTTGCTGCGCGTTTGATCGACGCGGCATGCGCTTTGGACTGGCCGAAAGAAAAATTGGAAATTCAGGTGCTCGACGACTCGACGGATGAAACGATCCAACTATCGTCCGCAGCCGTTGAAAAATATTCGAAACTTGGTTTTAATATCCGGTTGTTTCACCGCACCAATCGCAAAGGCTACAAAGCGGGCGCCTTGCGTGAAGCGCTCGACCATGCGAGCGGCGATTTTGTCGCTATCTTTGATGCGGATTTTACGCCGGAACCGAATTTCCTGAAAGATTCGATCCCGTACTTTGCCGATGAAAAAATCGGTATGGTGCAGACGCGCTGGGGCCATCTGAATGAAGAATACTCTATTCTGACGAAAACGCAGTCTATCGGACTCAACGGACATTTTGTGATTCAGCAACTGGCGCGGAGCCGCGCGGGGTTTTTTATCAATTTTAACGGCACCGGCGGCGTGTGGAGGAAGGAATGTATTTTTGACGCGGGCAATTGGCAGGACGACACGCTGACGGAAGACCTCGATCTCAGCTACCGCGCACAGCTCAAAGGATGGCGCTTCGTCTATCTCAATGACGTCGTATCGCCGGGCGAATTACCGGTAGAGATCAACGCGCTTAAGTCGCAGCAATTCCGCTGGACGAAAGGGTCCATCGAAACGGCAAAAAAATTGGTTCCGAAAATGCTCAGATCCGAATTGCCGCTCTGGATTAAAATTCAGGCGCTCTTCCACCTCACGAGCAATTTTTCGTATATTTTCGTATTGCTGTCTTGCATTTTGAATTCGACCATTTTGTTCGTGCATAACGCTGACGGCCGCTTCAATGTGATTCTGGATATCATGACTATATTTGTGGTTACCATTATCGGGTTGTTCGTTTTTTATTTGTATTCGGAAAAAACGATCAACAAGAATTGGAAGAAAAAAATGCTGCTCTTCCCGATTTTCATGATGGGCAGCATCGGATTATCGATCAGCAATTCTAAAGCGGTGCTCGAAGGATTTTTTAATATCAAATCGGCTTTTATTCGCACGCCGAAATGGGGGTTTCTGAAAACGCAAGCGAATCAGCCCATGCGTAAGAAGTATGAAATTCGCGTGGATAAAATCGTGTTTTTCGAATTGCTCATGATTGTATACGCGATATGGACCTCAGCCGTCGGCATTCATAACGTCATGACGGACAAAGCCAATTTTTTCGGAATGATCTTTTTTAATTTCTGGACGTTGTTCGGATTTTCAATGGTGGCTTTTTTATCCCTGAAGCGGAGCGTCAGTTCCCGGGCCTGAAGCCACGCTCCTGGAGTTGAAGCAATTTTATAAACGAGGCAGTGCATGGCAAAAGAAAATAAGTCGGCAGCCGTCAGCGGAATCGGAACCGGCGAAATTCTCGCCGAAATTAATCTGATTTCGCAGATCCAGCAGATCGAAACCAAACTGGCCGTCGATAAAAATTCCATCCGGTTTGCACAATTGGCCGACGCCTACATTGGTATCGGCGAATTCGACGAGGCGATCCGCATTTGTGAAGAAGGTATGAAAACGTACCCGTTTTACGATACGGCGTCTCTCGTGATGGCCAAGGCATATTATCGCCGCGGTAATAAACCTAAAGCGCGGGAAATTCTCGAACATTTTCTGATGGTACATCCCGGCAATCTGCGGGCGCACAAATTTCTGGGCGATCTTGCGTTAGAAGCGGACGACGTCAAAACTGCCGTCGCGCGTTACCGGACGGCGCTGCGCATGGATCCGATCAACCGGCAAATCATCCAGGCCTTGATCGATCTTAAGGATCAGTACCAAAAACTCAAAGATGGCGGGGACGATGAAGAGAGCGACGAAGTAAAAGTTGCGCCGCGTCCCGCTGCCGCGGAAACCACCAAAACGGCGGCCATCAAGGTTCCTATTAAAACCGAAATCAAACCCGAGCCCACACCTCAAACTCAAGTAAAAGAAACGCCTAAACCCGTCGCGCAAACCAAAGCGCCGCCTTCGGAAGCGGAAATGTTTTTTACGCCGATTGACAAAACACTGGCGGAAATCAAACAACCGAAAGCGGATCTGGAACCGGTTGAAGAAAAAACTGTCAAAGAAATTTCCAAACCCAAAGAACAAACGGCCGAGACTAAGACCGTACAAAAAATTCCGGATATCGATCTTAAAGGCCTCGTTCCAGCCTATGTCGACAAAAACGGCGTGATGTATTTCCGCGAAGAAGACGAAGTGTCATTCGATCAATATAAATTACGTCATGAATTGGAGAAAGCCGGCAAGGCCGTCATTCTCGAACACGCGGCGATGGAAGCCAAGCTGGCCGAATTAGGCGCAGCCAAAGCCAAAGCGATCATCGAAGAAACCATCAAAAAACCTGAAGTGAAAAAACCGACCGTCAAGGCTGACGAAACAAAATTGGTAATCGACGAAGCGCCGCCGAAAAAGAAAAAGGCCGAACCGGTTGTAGAACCGGAGCCTTTTGAGACGGCTGATGATGTGGAAGCTTTGTCGGCGGAGGAACAGGAAGCTGCACTGGATGAAGTTGAAATGTCCTATAAAGATTACTTAGATATTTTGACCGATGAATCCGCGCTGATGGAAGCCATTTTTTCCGACGAAGAAATTCGGGAAGAATCGGATGAAATCGAAGCGCCGGTAATGGCTAAAACGACTTCCGCGGCAAGCTTGGTAGAAAAGCTCACGGCAGGAGTGGACGATGACGTGCCGGTGAGTTATCTCGCCTACAAAAAATCGCTTTCGGACGCCGCATTAATTGGGGAAGCATCTTTCGAAGCCGATGACGATACGCCGATCTCGTTGGCCGATTATGCCCGGTCTCCCGATTCCGATGATGAATTACTCGATTTTGCTACATACCGGATGATCAGCGGCGACGGCGCTTTCGATGAAGTAGAACCCGTCGATGCCGATGGAGAGCCGATCAGTTATCGGGATTATTTTGCAGGCCTATCGGCGGCGGATGCCGTCGACGAAGCGCGCTTGGAAACTCCGGCTAAAAAAGGGACCAAGCCCGAAACCAAAAAAGAAACAAAAGCCAAAGAATCCGCTAAAGAAATTGCCGTCAAAGAAGTCAAAACGGAAGCCGTTCAGGAAGTTTCTACAAAAATTATTGACGAAACGAAAGTTACCGAGTCCATTGTAACGGCCAAAGTTGAAAAAGCCGAAGTGAAACCGGCCATAACTACCGTCGAAGAAAAACCGGTGGCCAAACCAGTTGTAGCAGTACAAACGAAGCCGGCTGAGGAAATGGTTGCCACCGATGAAGCCGAAGAAGGATCGTTTGATGAAATGGAAGCCGATCTGGAGAATGCGACCATGGAAATGGTCGATCAATTGGCATCGCGAGGCCAGTTTGGTTCGGCATATCAAGCCTGTAAAATTTTAAAACAAAAAAATCCGACGGATGCTAAAATCGAACGTAAGATTCTCGAATTAAAACGCCTGTATTTATGGAGCAGTCAAACCGTCGGCTGACGCCGGTCATGGCATTTGAACCTAAAATTCTTTATTTTTACCGCGCTTTATTACACGCAAAGCTAAATAGGAGACTGACATGAATTTCCCTGAAAATTTATTGTATGCGTCCAGCCATGAATGGGCGCAAGTGAGCGGAACGGAAGCCACCGTAGGCATCACGGAATATGCGCAATCGGAATTAGGCGATATTATTTTTGTCGAATTACCTTCCGCCGGAAAAAAAGTGGAAGCGGGAAAACCTTTTGGATCGATCGAAGCCGTCAAAACGGTGAGCGATTTATACGCGCCTTTCAGCGGCGAAATTACCGCTGTGAATGAAAAATTGAAGGACGAACCGGAATTGATCAACAAAGATTGTTACGGCGGCGGCTGGATCGTTAAAATCAAAATCAGTGATATGTCAGCCAAAGATAAATTGCTGCCGGCTAAAGTGTATCGCGAATCGATCGCGCATTAAGATGTAACCGATTGTTCCTCAATTCAAAATATCATGAAGAAAAAACCCTCCCGGCGTGCGAATAAAACCGTCAGCCGCAAACTCAAAACAAAAACTTCGCGTACGTCTGAACCTTCAGCGCCCGCCTGGGAAAATGCCGCCGAGCATTTCTCCGATGCCGTCATCATACTGGATGCCAAAGGCCGGTGCGTTTTTGTCAATCAGGCCTTTTGCAGCATGTTCATCATAGAAGCGGAGAAAGCAGCCGGATTAAAAGCTCCTGAACTTTCCGCCAGAATTAAAGCGATGTTCAAAGACGGAAAGGCTTTCGACGAGACGCTTGCAGGTAAAAATAAAACAGATGTCAAACTTGAATTTCTGAATCCGCACATTCGTTACGTTCGCCTGCGCGTGATTCCGCTGGCAAAACAAACCCTGCTTGAATTCCGCGATCTCACCGAATCGATGCAATTCGAACGTTCGGTCAGCGAAGCTTACCGCGATATCGAAAAAAAGAAATATGAGTTCGAACAACGCAATCAGGAACTGGAAAAAGCATACCGCCAGATCGATGAAGTCAAAAAAGGCGTAATGGAAGCGAACCGGCTTAAGTCGGAGTTTTTATCCAATATGAGCCACGAATTGCGTACGCCGTTGAATTCCATTCTTGCGTTGTCCAGTATTTTATTGGCCCGCATGGACGGCGAATTGACGGAAGAACAGGACAAACAAATCAAGATCATCGAAAAAAGCGGCAAAAACCTTCTTCGGCTGATCAACGACATTCTTGATATCTCCAAGATCGAAGCCGGGCGGATGGATTTGATTTGTTCGGAATATGAGATGGATGCTTTCCTTAGCGGCATCGAAATGACGATTCGCCCAATGCTGCGAGAGGCCGGGCTTGAATTTACGATTGAAAAAGAGCCCGATATAGACGTGCACAGCACCGACGAAAATAAATTGAAACAGATTTTGCTCAACCTGCTTTCCAACGCGATCAAATTCACGCCCAAAGGCTCGATCGTTCTAAAAGTCGGCCGCACGAAATTTCACGACGTACTGGAATTTGCGGTCATCGATACGGGTATCGGCATTGACAACAGCAATTTCGATACGATCTTCGATCCGTTCCGCCAGATCGACGGATCGACGACGCGCAAATACGGCGGAACCGGCCTGGGGCTGGCCATCACCAAAAAATTAGTCGAGTTGCTCGGCGGGCGGATTTGGGTGGAAAGTGAAATCGGACATGGCTCGGAATTTCATTTTATTCTTCCCGCGCAGCGCCGTGGCGCGGCACAACCGTCGGAAAAAGATATCGAGGCGATGGTGTCCGAAGCCCGTCATCTTCACGCCGAAGCGGAACCGGCCGAAGAACCGTTTACGCCCGACCCCCAAAAGAAAAAAATTTTGGTAGTCGAAGACGACGAGGAGGCCGTTTATATTTTCAAAAAATATCTCGAAGGCGATGCTTTCCAGGTATTGGTGGCCAAAGACGGTGAAACGGGAATGCAGAAAGCCGAACAATTTCAACCGGATGTGATTACGCTGGATATTATGATGCCGCGCAAGGACGGATGGGAAGTGCTGCAGGCATTGAAGAAAAATTCCGTTACTAAAAATATTCCGGTTGCGATCGTTTCCATGCTGGACAACCGCAAATTGGGATTCAGCCTCGGCGCTTCGGATTACATCGTCAAACCGATCTCGCAGGACATGTTTCTCAAACGCCTTCATAAACTCAGCGAAGAGCGAGGGTTGAAAAAAATTCTGATCGTGGACGACGATTTGTCTCAGGCGGAATTGGTCGAAGAAATTCTGGAAAGTGATGATTTCGTTTCGGAAGTGGCGACGAGCGGTGAAATGGCGATTCAATTGGCCAGGAAAAAATCTTACGATCTGGTGATTCTTGATTTGCTCATGCCGCAGACCGACGGATTTGCGGTTTTGAAAAGTTTACAAAACGACAACACGACCGACAAGACGCCGGTGCTGGTTCTCACCGGCAAGCTGCTGACGCAAGAAGATCAACAGCGCCTGACCGGCGAGCGGTATCATGTGTTTCAGAAAACGATGTTTTCACGGGAAAAATTATTGGAAGAGATTCACCGCATTCTGCAAAACGGGAATGGCGCGTAACCTGTTTTGCCTCCGGAAGAGTAGCCTGTTAGAAAGTTTTTCATGGACACAAAATATACTATTTTGATCGTCGACGACATCGACGATAACCGCTATTCACTTAGAAAAAGCCTGCAACGTCCGGAATACGAATTTATCGAAGCTGGTGACGGCGCGTCAGCGTTGAAGATGGTCGGGGAACGTTGTCCCGACCTGATCCTACTCGACGTACGCATGCCGGGCATCGATGGTTTCCGCGTGTGCGAAACGATCCGGTCGCAATTCAAACACGTTCCGATCATTTTTGTAACAGCCAACATGAAAGATTTTTCAAGCCAGGCTGAAGGATTCGACCGGGGCGCGGACGATTATTTCATTCAACCGTACGATGCGCAGGAACTTGCTATCAAAGTCAAAACGCTTTTGCGCAATAAAAAATTGTACGACGAATTGCTGACGGAAATCGAACGGCTTCAGCAGCATAAAGACGAACTGCTGAATTCCAACGACACGCTGAAAAAAATCAATTCCGATCTTGCCGAAAAAACCGAATATCTGTCGTCGCTTACGATTACCGATCCACTGACCTCATTGTATAATAAAAAATATTTTCACCAACGAATTCAAAAAGAACTTAGCGCGGTCAAACGTTATAAACACGAGTCGTGCGTAACGTTGGTCGACGTCAATTCGTTTACGAAAATTAACGATACGTACGGCGCGCGGCAAAGCGACGTACTTTTGAAAGAATGCGCCAGCCTGCTGATCAATTCCGTCCGCAATTCAGACGTCGTTTGCCGGTACGACGGCGGCAAATTTGCCGTCATCTTTACGCACACGCCGGAAAGCAACGGACTGCACAAAGCGAATTTGATTCGTGAAGCGGTTGCGACTTATCCATTTCCCGTTTACGAAGATGTGCTGCCGCCTGAAAAAAATATCAAGACAACGGTGATCAATCTGACGGCGACGCTGGTCGTACTGGGACTTGAACACGACTGGATCGAGACGGACGTTGATTTAATCAAAAGTTTGGAAATTTCTTTACGCGACGCCAAAACTCAGGGCCATAATCAGGTTCTGACGGCACGCCGCATTCATTAAATAGTTTTATACAACTCACATATAACAACATGGTGAAAGAGTATCATGAACAGCGAATTTAAACGCAGACATATCGGTCCGGGGCCGAAAGACACGGAAGCAATGTTAAAAACGATCGGCGTCGCCTCTCTCGAACAATTGATTAACGAAACAATTCCCGAGCCTATCCGGCTGAAACAAAAAATGTCCTTGCCTGCTGCCGTTAGCGAGCGGCAATTGCTCGACGAACTCAAACAAATTGCTGCCAAAAACCAGGTTTTCAAATCCTATATCGGCATGGGCTATTATGATTGTATAACTCCGACCGTTATTTTGCGAAATATTTTTGAAAACCCGAGCTGGTATACGCAATACACGCCTTATCAGGCGGAAATTTCGCAAGGCCGTCTCGAAGCGCTATTGAATTTCCAGACGATGGTCATCGATCTGACCGGAATGGAAATTGCCAATGCCTCATTGCTCGATGAGGGAACGGCGGCGGCGGAAGCCATGCACATGTTTCACGCATCAAAAGCGGACGGATCCGGCAATAAATTTTTTGTATCGCAGGAATGTTTTCCTCAAACCATCGATGTTCTGAAAACACGCGCAATGCCGTTGGGCATTGAATTAGTTATCGGCGATCACCGGTCGATGCAATGGTCTCAGGAATTTTTCGGCGCTTTGATTCAATATCCTGCCCAAAATGGCGCTATTTATGATTACTCGGATTTTTGTAAAAAGGCGCATAACCAGAAAATCTACGTAGCCGCGGCTGCGGATTTATTAAGTCTCGCGCTGCTCACGCCGCCGGGCGAATGGGGCGCAGACACGGTCGTCGGTTCATCGCAACGCTTCGGCATTCCGATGGGTTACGGCGGGCCGCATGCGGCGTTTTTTGCGACGAAAGACGAATTCAAAAGAAAAATGCCCGGACGTATCATCGGCGTGACCATCGATGCACAAGGCAATCGCGCGTTGCGGATGGCGCTGCAGACGCGCGAGCAGCACATTCGCCGCGAAAAAGCGACGAGTAATATTTGTACCGCTCAAGTGTTGCTGGCCAATATGGCCGGCATGTATGCCGTGTATCACGGCCCCGATGGCATCAAAGCCATCGCCACGCGCGTGCATCAATTGACTAAAGCTCTCGAAGCCGGAATTCAAAAAGCCGGATTTAAACAACTGAACGAACATTATTTCGATACGCTAATGATCGATGCCGGGGCGAAAACCGAATCGATCCGAAAAGCCGCTTTGGAATCGCGGATTAATTTGCGTTATATCGATTCGAAATCCGTCGGGATCGCTCTCGACGAAACGACCGAACCGGCGGATGTTCAGAGATTGATCGATCTTTTTGCCAAATCGAACAATGGGCCATCGGTGGCGATGGGCAATCCATCGGCGATGACCATTTCATGGCCTTCGCCATTGATTCGCCAAAGCGCGTATCTCCAGCATCCTGTATTCAACACGTATCATTCGGAAACCGAGATGTTGCGGTACATCAAATCGCTCGAACTCAAAGATCTTTCGCTGGCCAATTCGATGATTCCGCTCGGATCGTGTACGATGAAACTGAATGCAACAACGGAAATGATTCCGGTGAGTTGGACTGAATTCGGCGGCCTACATCCGTTCGTTCCGCAAGATCAGGCGAAAGGGTACGAACAAATTTTCCGTGAACTCAGCGAGTATCTGAATGCAATCACGGGTTTTGCGGCAACGTCCTTGCAGCCAAACGCCGGCGCGCAAGGCGAATACACGGGCTTGCTCGTCATTCGTGAATATTTCAAACATCGCGGCGAAGGACATCGCAATATTGCGTTGATTCCGTCGTCGGCGCACGGCACCAATCCTGCCAGCGCGGTCATGGCGGGTTTTCAGGTTGTCGTCGTGCAATGCGACGATCACGGCAATATTGAAGTAAACGATTTGAAGCAAAAAGCCGAACAACATAAAAATAATCTTGCCGCGCTGATGGTGACGTATCCGTCGACGCACGGCGTTTTTGAGGAAGCTATTATCGACATCTGCAAGATCATCCACGACAACGGCGGACAGGTTTATATGGACGGCGCGAACATGAATGCGCAGGTTGGGTTGACCAATCCGGCGATGATCGGCGCGGACGTGTGCCATTTGAATCTGCATAAAACGTTTTGTATTCCGCACGGCGGCGGCGGTCCTGGCATGGGACCGATTTGCGTGGCTAAGCATTTGGCTCCGTTTCTCCCCGGACATCCCGTTGTGAAAACCGGCGGTGAAAAATCGATGACGCCCGTTTCGGCGGCGCCGTGGGGCAGCGCGAGCATTCTCCTGATTTCCTACGCCTACATTCGTATGATGGGCGCGGAGGGATTGACCGACGCTACGAAATACGCGATCTTAAACGCTAATTATATCATGGCGCGATTGAAAGGTCATTACGACGCTTTGTATGTCGGTAAACACGGACGCGTCGCGCATGAAATGATCGTTGACCCACGAAAATTCAAAACCAGCGCGGGCGTGGACGTGATCGATATCGCCAAACGGTTGATGGATTACGGATTTCACGCGCCGACGGTCTCGTTCCCTGTTGCCGGCACGCTGATGATCGAACCGACTGAGAGCGAACCCAAACCTGAGTTGGATCGTTTCTGCGATGCTTTGATAGCGATTCAAAAAGAAATTGAAGAGATCGAATCGGGAAAAATGGACAAAGAGGACAACGTGCTGAAAAACGCACCGCATACCGCCGACGTGATCATCAACGATGATTGGAAACACGCTTATCCGCGTGAGAAAGCCGCATTTCCTTTGGCGTATTTGCGCCATAATAAATTCTGGCCGAGCGTGGGCCGCGTCAACGACGCGCACGGCGACCGCAATCTGATTTGCAGTTGCCCGCCGATTGAGGAGTATGTAAACGCTTAATTGAGTTTGTTCACGAACATTTAAACAAATTCCTGCTTTTAAAAAACGCGGTTTTCCGACGGAAACCCGCGTTTTTTTAACGGATATTCGTTTGATTAATTAGTTCAGAAAAATTATATTATTGGCCTGAAAAAAATCAAAAAAAATAACAAAATTGTACACCAGTTTTTAAGGGCATTGATTTGCGTTACTATATCGTTTTATTAACTATGATGATGTCGTCCATAGCGATGGCGCAGTCAACTTTGTCGGGATACAAAGCCGTAGTCCGGACTACCGTTTACGAAGACCGTTCCATGAGCCGCGAAATCGAGCTTAATTACAGTGCCGATGAAAAAGAAGCCGCTCAAAGTAAACGGAATTTTTTCCAAAGTTATGGCTACCATCTGGTCGAGCGTATCGACAACGACAATTTCTACCTGACGGCGTCAAAAATTATTCCGCCGGACGGCTTTTCCGACGATCCGTTCAGCCGGCTTCAATTAAATCGCAACGATAATGCGTATAATTATTCAGAAGATTTTTCAAATCATTTCGTCATTCAGGATATTCAAAATTCAGATTTGAAAAATGACCTGGCAACCGCCAAAGTATTATTGGCCGACGTCGAATATCAATTTGTAGTGGTGATGCCCGGCAAAATCGTAGAAACAAATGCCAACCAGTTTCACATGGACACGGCTGCATGGAGTTACGACATCGAGCAACTACTCAATCGCCAAAATTTCCAGATGCACGTCAATAGTACTGTGGAACGAAACGATCATGCCTTGTGGTCGTTTGCAGTAATCGCCATTATAGTTTTGGCTATTGCCGTCTTGATTAAATTGAAATTCAGACTTCGCAATGCGACCGTCGACTGACAAAATAAAACTTGAATGCAAGCGCAGATATGTGCACATTTACACGCATGTCATTTCAGACCTGTCTTGTTGAATTCAAATCTGATAAACCAATTTTAAAAACAATCGTAAACAAACTATTTAACTCCTAACGAAGCGAGGCAATATGAGCTACAAAGAGGAAGTTCACGGCGACGTGTACGTGCTGGTTATCAAAGGCAAACTGATGGGAGGCAGCGAAACGACCGAGATTCATGACCGCGTGAAGGAATTGGCCGCCGTGGGCGTCAAAAGAGTCGTGTTGGACTTGGGGCAGGTCAAATGGATGAACAGTTCCGGACTCGGAGCTTTGATGTCCAGCCTGACGACGATGAAAAACGGTGGAGGCGATCTGCGATTGTCATCGGTGGCCGAAAAGGTTGAGAGTTTGCTGATGATCACGCAGTTGATGAAAATATTCAAAACGTTTGAAAATATTGACAAAGCGGTAAAAAGTTTTCATGAGGAAAAACCGGCGTAGCGATGGCGACCGGATTCGTGTATCATCCAGCTTACCTGGCGCATGAAGCGCAAGGATATCATCCGGAAAACCCGGGCCGGTTGCAGCATATCCTGAAGCGGCTCGAACAAAGCGGCGTGATACAGAAGTTACAAGTAATAACGCCTGCCGAGGCCGATCTTTCGTGGATCCAGTTGATACACACAACCGATCATATACGGCGCATTCAAAAAGCTTCTTCCAGCCACGCCTTTCTCGATGCCGACACATATGTCAATTCTTTTTCGTATTCTGCGGCTTTGACAGCCTGCGGCGGAATGATAAGCGCCGTTGACGCCGTCATGAAAGGTCAGGTAGAAAATGGTTTTTGCGCCGTAAGACCTCCGGGACATCATGCCGAAAGCGATCGCGCCATGGGGTTTTGTTTGTTCAATAACGTGGCGCTCGCTGCCCGATACGCTCAAAAACAATACGCCATCGGAAAAATTTTGATATTGGATTGGGACGTCCATCACGGCAATGGCACTCAAGAAATTTTTTGGACGGATTCCACGGTGATGTACATAAGTCTTCATCAATGGCCGTTATATCCGGGAACCGGAAGCAGGGATGAAACCGGGGAAAGCGAAGGAAAAGGATTCACGCTCAATTTTCCAATGCCGTCCGGCTGCGGCGATGCGGAATACTTTCAGCTTTTCAATACGGTGATCCGCAGCGCCATTGAAAAATTTCAACCGGAATTAATTTTGATTTCGGCAGGCTTCGACGCCCATGAAAAAGACCCATTGGCACAAATGAAAGTTACTACGCAAGGATTTGCCGAAATGAGTACGACGATCAAGGAACTGGCGCAAAGGCTGTGTTCGTCCAGGCTTATTTCCGTACTCGAGGGCGGTTATCATTTACAAGCGCTGGCCGAATCGGTCGAAGCGCACATCCGGGTTCTGGCCGATGTATAACCTGTTCCGAGCATTGATTTCGCGCGCAGTTTTTCTCATATTGATAAGTTCATTAGGATTTGCACAAGAACTGAAAAAAGACTCATCCGATTCGGAAATGCATTTTAAATCGCCAACCGATTCAGCCGGATTTTTTCTTAAATCAAGCAGCGATTCGTTGATTCTGAAAACGGATGAGAAAATCAAAACATTAGGATTTGTCGGGGATTCATTGTTCAAATCGCCTTGGGGAGCGGTTGGACGTTCGCTGGTGCTGCCGGGATGGGGACAATTATATAATGAACAACCTTTGAAAGCCGGAATGTTTGCCGCGGCCGATGTGAGCATGCTGTTGATTTATCATCATAAAGACAAGAAAGTCACACGCATCGAAAAAAAACGTAAAACCATTGACCGGCAATTGAAAAATGACCCTTTTCTGACTGAAGACCAACGCACGCGTTTGACCGCACGTTTCAATTCGCTGACCGGCGATCTGGACGATGCGTTGAACAGCCGTAATTTATACGGGTGGTTTTTTGCGTTGAGCCATCTGCTAAGCCTCGTGGATGCATACGTGGATGCGCATTTATTTAAATTTGACGATAAAATGGAATTAGCTTACGACCCTGTTCCCGATGGTTACATTCTCACGATGCGAATACGATGGTAACCGCAGCCATACCTACATAGGAAAAACATTGTGACCGATTTATCAGTAAACACCGCACCGGTGGACATTCCGAAACCGATGCAGGACATTCTCGTTGTCGATGACGAAATCGATAATCTTGATTTACTAAAACGTACTTTTCGCCGCGAGTACAATGTTTTCACGGCCAATAGCGCCGCGGAAGCGTTGAAGCTGCTTGAGACAAAGGAATTTGCCGTCATCGTGAGCGACCAGCGAATGCCGGAAATGACAGGCGTCGAATTATTTCAGCGGGCGCGGGAAAAATATCCTCACACGATCCGCATTCTGTTGACCGGTTATACCGATATCAACGCGCTGGTCGACGCCATCAACATGGGACACGTTTACCGGTACGTGACGAAGCCGTGGAGCCGCGAAGAAATCGTCATGACCGTCCGCCGCGCCGTGGAACATTACGAAACTACCAAGTACAATTTTCGTTTACTCGATGAACTCAAAATCAAAAATGCCGAACTTGAACGCAGTTACGAGGAATTAAAGCGCCTTGATAAACTCAAAACGCGTTTTATGGTTATTTCAAGCCACGAACTGCGCACACCGGCGTCGATTATTTCGGGGAATCTCGAGCTTTTACTGTCGGGCGCCATCGGCGACATGCAAGGCGATCAGAAAGAAATCGTCGAAAACGCGTATAAAGGCACGACCCGACTGATTGATTTGATCGAAGACGTTTTGGCGGTACTTAGAATCGATGCGCTGCAATTGAAGCTGGATATCACTGAATTCAATATCCGTGAACTTGCGGATGAAGTAACCGCCGATTTTAAATTGTTTCTACAAGAGCGCAAACAAATTGTCCACAGTACGCTTCAGGACGTTAGAATTGAAGGCGATCGCAATAGGCTGGCGCAGGTATTTATGAATCTGATCAGCAATGCGATGAAATATTCCAAAGACGGCCAGACCATCGAGTTGCGCGGATTTGTCGAACACGACAATGTGCACATCATTTGTAAGGATCAGGGTATTGGCATACCGAAAGAAGAATTGGAAAAAATTTTTGAAAAATTCTATCAGTTGGGCGACGCCGATCAACATCGCACCAGTAAACATAAATTTCTGGGCGGCGGCAGCGGACTTGGCCTGACGATCATCCGCGGCACGGTCGAGCAGCACAACGGTAGAACGTGGGCGGAAAGCGCGGGCAAAGATCAAGGCGCGCAAATCCACGTCGTTCTGCCAATTCACCATACCCAACCTCCCGTTGAAAGTTGAAAGTTCCTGAATGACGCCATCCACGCTCACGTATTCTCACACTCTGCTGATCCCGTTGACGCGAACCTGCGGCGCAGCCTGCAGTTATTGTTCGTTTAAAAATGACGACGGGAAATTATTGACATTCGATGAAATTGAAAATCTCGTGCGGCAGTATTTCGATACCGGTATTTGCGAAGTGGCACTCAGTTCCGGGCAATATCTTAACCGTACGGATTCCATCAAAAAGCAATGGTCGGAACGCGGCTATGCCTCATTCATCCACTACGTCAGGGACATTTGCCAGTTGGTGTTGGAAAATCAATTACTTCCGTCGCTTGATATCGGGCCGATGTCGTATTCTGAAATCGAGGCGCTGGCGCCGTACGTGACATCGGTCAAATTATTACTCGAAAATATCAGCACGGATTTTGCCCAGCAATTTCAAACCGGAAAAAGCATTGACGATAAAATTGAAACGTTGTCCGATGCGGGATTACTGGGCGTTCCGGTAACTACCGGCATTTTAATCGGCGCCGGAGAAACGCAGGATCAGCGCAAAGCCACGATCGAAGCCATTGCCGAAGTTCACGGCAAATACGGCCACATTCAATCCGTCATATTGCAAATGGTTTACCGTGAAAATGATAAAACCGACGCGCCGTTAAAAGTACGGGAATTTCAGGATTTGATTGCGTTAGTAAAAAGTACCATGCCGGATGCCGTGGTTTCGATTCCCGCCAATGCGCCCGCGGCGTGGTATGATTCGGTCGCCGTAGGCGTTTCGGATATTGGCAATATTTATGAAGGGTATGACGGAATCGATTGGTCCAAACCGTTTCCTAAATTGGTCGAAATCGAGCGTACGCTTGGAAGAAAAGGCATTGCATTGAAGCCTCGTTTTCCGATTTTCGTGCATCAATTCAATCGCGGACTGGTGCAGGAAGGAGTCAGCCGCGTTTTACGAGGTTGGATGTCCAAAAAAGAATTTACTTATTATTACGATTAGCCAAGTTAAGAGGTTTGTATGGCTCCGAATGTTCGCGTGATTCATCATCCGTTGGTACAGCAAAAATTGACGTACTTGCGCGATAAACATACTCATCATCGTGAATTCCGCAAGTTATTGAGCGAAATTACGGCGCTGATGTTGTTTGAAATCACGGAAGACTTGCCGACCGTTGAAATCGAAATTGAAACGCCGTTGGAAAAAACACGTTCGACGATTTTGGCAAGCCATGTTGTACTCGTGCCGGTATTGCGAGCCGGATTGGGCATGCTCGACGGCGCTTTGGATCTGATTCCCAATGCCAAAGTCGGTCACATCGGCCTTTACCGCGATGAGAAAACCCTTGAGCCTGTGGAATATTATGCTAAATTTCCCTCTACGCTCGACCAGTCAGTCGTGATCTTATTGGATCCGATGCTGGCAACGGGCGGAAGTTCTTCGGCGGCGGTTTCGATCCTGAAAAAACATCGTGCCAGCCAGGTTAAATGTTTATCATTGGTTTCAGCGCCGGAAGGAGTTAAAAAAATGTACCAGGATCATCCGGACGTGCCGATTTATACGGCCAGTGTAGACCGCCAGTTGAATGAACGCGGCTATATTGTCCCAGGTTTAGGCGACGCCGGCGATCGGCTGTACGGAACGAAGTAAAAGGAAAAGGATGGCCGATCCCAACTATATTCCTACCGGCGAATACAGAGCTCCGGATTATCAATTGATCATTCCGAGCCTTCTGGAAAAGCTTGCCGACGTCGAATTGTTGACCGAGCGCGTGGCGGATGAATTTCAGTTCAGCGAAGACGATCGCGATAATCTTGCAATCGCCATTACGGAAGTGTCCAACAACGCGATCATTCACGGCAATAAATTCGATCACTCTAAAAAAGTGACGATCAGTTTTTATTTCGATCATGACGTGCTGCGCGTGTATATTAAAGACGACGGCAAAGGATTCGATCCATCATCGATCGACAATCCGCTCGATCCGCAAAATTTATTGAAAGAAAGCGGGCGGGGCATTTTTATTTTGAAATCCATTATGGACGAAGTTGACTTCAAAACGGGATTAAACGGCACGGAAGTCAAAATCGTCAAAAAAATCAAACGTTCCGTAAAGACGTGAAAGGCCACAAGATGAAATCATCATTCTTAATTCTGTTTTTGTGCATGAGCTTAGCGCCGCTCACTGCGAGAGCACAGGATGAGAAAAAACAAACCACCTCCGGTGAAAACATGGAAGACGACCTATATGCCACCGGCGATGAAAAAATCAACAATTCCTGGGGCTTCAACGTCCAGATTTCCACTTCAGGATTTGTGTTGGGCGGTATTCGTAATATTAAAATGGCGCCGTATACGTATCTCAGCACGGAATTGAATATGTTCTGGGTGAAAGGTAAAAACGAACTCGTGGATTATCTGGGCAATACGATTAATGCCGAAACGATTTTAATTTTGCCGCTGACTTTCCAGGTGAAGCGCCGCGTATTAGGTGAAAGCCTGACGAATACATTTCGTCCATTTATTTTAGCCGGCGCGGGCGGCGTGTACGGATGGTATATTGACGGCGATCTTTCAAGAAGCGAATTGCCGGCCGATCACAAAAGTTCGCAATTTACATGGAGCGCCATAGCCGGTTTCGGCGCCGATTTTGGAAAACCGGGACTCAGTTCGTACGGCATGGACGTCAAATACCAGATCATGCGGTTCGGTAATCATTTGGGTGAACGGAAAAATTTTGACAATTTGCAAATCGGTTTTCACATGAATTTTTAAGAAGAATTTGCCACGGAAATGAATGCTAATGGACGTTATTGTTAAAAATAAAAAACGCGTCGTAGTGGCGATGAGCGGCGGCGTCGATAGTTCGGTGACGGCGGCGCTCTTGAAGGAACAAGGTTACGAAGTTATCGGCGTGACGATGAAACTCTGGGACTATGCCGAAGTCGGCGGCGGCGAGATTAATCGTGAAAGCGGCTGCTGTTCGATCGATACCATCCACGACGCACGAATGGTTTGCGCACAATTGGATGCGCCGCATTATGTGTGGAATCTGAGCGAGGAATTCGGCCGCGCCGTCATCGATAATTTTGTCAATGAGTACCTCGAAGGCCGCACGCCGAATCCGTGCGTCATGTGCAACAAACACATTAAGTGGGGAACGTTTCTGACGAAGGCCAAACACCTTGGCGCCGATTATGTGGCCACGGGGCATTATGCGCGTTCCGTGTATGATGAACGGTTGCAGAAATTCACGCTTCGCAAGAGTTATAATCTGAAAAAAGATCAATCGTACGCATTATGGGGCATTCGTCAGAAGGCGCTAGCTATGACATTGTTTCCCGTCGGAGAAATGACTAAAGATGAAGTACGCGCATACGGAGAAAAAATCGGTTTGCGTACGGCCAAAAAACGCGAAAGCCAGGAAATTTGTTTTATTACCGACAATAACTACAATCGTTTTTTAAAAGAAAAAGTCAAAGGTTTATCGGAGACCCTTGCGCATGGCGAGATCAAAACGCATGATGGAAAAGTCGTCGGTGAACATGAAGGTTATGCCTTCTATACGATCGGCCAGCGGCGCGGCGTCGGCGTCGCGATGAATGAACCGGTGTACGTCACCAGCATCAACGCCAAAGACAATGTGATTCATGTCGGCCGAAAGGACGACCTGTTGGCGCAGGGATTGACCGCGCGTGAGATTAATCTCATCCGGCACGATTCGATCGACGAAACCATTCCGGTCACGGCGAAAATCAGATATAATGACATTGGCAACGGCGGTGTGATGACCGCTCTCGGTGACGCCGGTATTCAAATCTTTTTTGACGAAGCGCAACGCGCGATTACTCCAGGCCAATCCGTGGTGTTTTATAATGATGATGAAGTTTTGGGCGGCGGCATCATTGACCGGGTAATTAAAAATGTTTACGAACCGGCAACTGTGTAATGAAAACTTATCAATTTACAGCTCACATTGAGAAAGATGTGGAAACCGGCCTTTACGTGGGTATTATTCCCAATTTACCGGGAGCTCACACTCAAGGCGCCACGCTTGATGAGTTGCACGCAAATCTGAAAGAAGTTACAGAACTTTGCTTGGAAGAACTAACGGAGGATGAATTAAAGCATATTCCTGAATTTGTGGGGATTGAACAGATTTCCGTTACGATATGAGCCGTTTGCCAATTGTTGATGCAAAGACTTTTGAGAAATTAATTCTTTCGTTAGGGTTTCGTGCCGTTCGCCAAAAAGGAAGTCATGTGTTTTATCGACATTTCGATGGAAGAACGACTACTATTCCTCATCATAAGGGGCGGGATTTGAGCAGGCCTCTTATTCGCACAATTTTAAAAGAAATTGAGTTGACTCCCGAAGAATTTTTAAACGCTTTGAGTAATTTGTAGAACATTCTATCAGGTCTTAAATTTCTCATGTCCACCCACAAGTCTATCAATAAAATTACTACCGAGCAACTTCGTAAAATGAAGCAAGCCGGTGAAAAAATTGCCAGTCTGACGGCATACGATTTTACGATGGCGCAATTGCTTGACGAAGCGGAGATCGATGTGATCATCGTGGGCGATTCGGCCAGCATGGTGTTCGCCGGCAATGAAACAACGCTGCCGGTCACGATGGAGGAAATGATTTATCACGTTCGTGTAGTTGCGAAAGCCGTCAAGCGCGGGCTGGTCATTGCCGATATGCCATTTATGAGTTATCAGATCAGTACGGACGAGGCGTTGAGAAATGCCGGCAGATTCATGCAGGAAGCGCATGCCGAAGGCGTCAAGCTCGAAGGCGGTTTAGAATTTTTGCCGACGATCAAACGGCTCGTGGAAGTCGGCATCCCCGTGATGGGACATCTTGGCCTGACGCCGCAATCGATTCATCTATTCGGGACGTACCGCACGCGCGGCACTTCGGGAACGGAAGCGGACAAGATTTTGCACGACGCTAAGGCATTGGAGGAGGCGGGCGTATTTGCGATGGTACTTGAAAAAATTCCAGCCGAACTTGGAAGAAAAATCAGTGAATCTTTGTCAATTCCCACTATCGGAATCGGAGCCGGTCCTTATTGCGATGGACAAGTATTGGTAAGTTACGATATGTTGGGACTCTATGATAAATTCCATCCCCGTTTTGTCCGCAAGTATGCCGAGCTTGGTTCCGCGATGCGTGACGCTTTCGCAGCGTATCGCAATGACGTCAAAGGCCGGCAATTTCCAACCGATAAAGAATCGTATTAGCCGTTGTTTTACTTAAAGTACTGGACATCCCTGAACCACTGAAAAAACCACGTCGATACGGTCACACCGAGAATAATCATCAGCCCGCCGACTGACACTGAAATCCATCCACACCAAATAGCAAACGACGCATATTTTTCTCCCGACGAAGAATACTTTTTTTTGTCTTTGAGCGCTTTCATTTCGCTGTAACCCATGATCATGCCGATCAATCCTGGCATTGGAGAACACACCGTCAGCGTCATCGAAACCGTTAAGATCATTGCAATGATGCCGGCGATCGCAGCTATTTTTGATCGAAGCGATGGCGCGTGATCTTCAAGGCGTGTAATCGTATCTTTGGGATAATCGTAATGCCGTTTCGGAGGAGGAAATCGGTATTCGCATCGGGAACATTGAACGGCATCATCCGGATTATTCGTCGTGCATTCCGGACACATTTTCATAGAGTGAAATTCTTTCGATGGCGTTAGCGGAATCCGTTGAAACCGATGGCCAGAACGATAATGGCAATGTAGGCAATCCAGAATAATCCGCATGCAATCGTTCCGATCCAGCCTGTCCATAGCCCGATTTGTGCAAGCGTTTTTCCAGCTTCGGGTGCCATGCCATTGCGAATCGCCTTGAGTTCCTGATTAGCCAAAACTATTCCGGCAATACCGGTCACCGGACCGCAGGAACCGATAATCGATAACAATCCGAGCACGAGCGCGGCAATAGCCCGTCCGCTGGCGCTTTGTGCGGCGGTATTAGTTTGAGGCGCGGGAGTATTCGCAGTTGGCGAAGGTGTTTTTTTCTCAAGCGGTGAACCGCAATTGATGCAGAAGGCAGCCGTATCGCTATTCTGTGTTCCGCAATTCGAGCAAGGATTCATAACCATTTTTCCTTGGAGGTAGTTTTAAAAAAACTTCTAAGATGCAAAAGTCAGAGGCCAAGCATTTAACTTTATTTGTATGCCGGTATTCCTGTCACGCTTTCGCCGATGATGAGCGTATGAATGTCGTGAGTTCCTTCGTAGGTTTTAACCGATTCCAAATTCATCATGTGCCGGATAACCGGGTATTCATCGATGATGCCGTTGGCGCCGTGAATGTCGCGCGCCATGCGGGCGATTTCAAGCGCGATATAGACATTATTACGTTTGGCCATCGACACTTGATTAAATTTCATCGTGCCTTTGTCTTTGAGACGGCCGAGTTGTAAGACCAGCAATTGACCTTTGGTAATTTCCGTGATCATGTACGCGAGTTTTTCCTGAACTAATTGAAAACCGGCGATGGGTTTGTCAAACTGAATCCGTTCTTTTGAATATTTCAACGACGCTTCGTAACACGCCATCGCTGCGCCAAGCGCGCCCCATGCAATCCCATACCGCGCTTGCGTCAGGCATCCGAGCGGAGCTTTGAGACCTTCACCGTTGGGAAGAATATTCGTCTCAGGAATTCGAACATCCTGCAGCACCAACTCGCTGGTTACCGACGCTCGCAGTGAAAATTTGCCTTTCATTTCCGGCGCAGAAAAACCCGGCGTTCCTTTTTCAACCAGAAAACCGCGAATGACGCCGTCTAATTTAGCCCATACGACGGCTACATCGGCAAGCGTTCCATTGGTGATCCACATTTTGGCGCCGTTGAGGATATAGTGTTTGCCATCTTTGACGGCGCGCGTTTTCATGCCGCCGGGATCGGATCCGTGATCGGGTTCGGTCAGTCCAAAACAACCGATTTTTTCGCCCTTGGCCAATT
>JABWBZ010000223.1 GCA_013359335.1 bacterium | reverse complement strand
TTTTAGATTTTGGATTGTCTACTAGTGCTTTACTACTATATTCAAAGTTTGTTAATTTTAAATATTCAATAATAAGTGACCGAAAAGCACATTTAAAACAAAAAATCCCGTACTCAGAAAAAAACTGATATGGATAATGGTGGCATAGATTTTCTCGAGCGCTTCATAGTTTTGTTTCTGTCGCATCTCGACCACGACGGGCATCATGATAGGATCGATAGCTTGTGGAATATTGCGCATCGTATTGGCAATATTCAGAATGATTTGAAACACGGCAACTTGGCTTGCAGGGGCTAAAATGCTGAGCACGATCACGTCGACTTTTAAAATCACGATCGACAAAAAATCGGCAAACATGACGGGCAACCCAAATGAAACGACCCGCTTCCAGATATTGAATGAAGGCCAAAACCTGAAAATTTTTTTAAATGAAAAAAATTTATTGAAAAAATAAAGCGAAACAACACATCCGCCGGTAAAGCCCAACGCCTTCGCGTAAAACGGAGCGGCCATAACCGAAAAAGAAAAGAAAATAATACATAAAAATGTCAGATCGAGAAAGGGCTCGGCGCCATTGCGGACGAAAACCCAGAATTTCATAAACTTCAATCCGCGCGTGGCCGTCAGCAGAATGGTGGTTAGGCAGTAAAATGGCGCGGACCATGACATGATTTTGAGATACTCTTCCAGAGGCGGTTTATCTAACCATCGTGCAATATCGCCGGCAAAAAAATGCATGAAGAGAACGAGAAATGCGCTCATCATGAAACTTAAATAGACATACGCCGCGATACCCTTGTAATATTCGTCATCGTTGTCAGTCCTGCTTTTGACAACGAAATCAATGACCAAGCGGTGTGCGCCGAAATAGCACACGATAAAGGCAAGATTCATAATCAGCCACGTCGTGCTGAAATAGCCGAAAACCGCCTGTCCCAAGACGCGCGTCGCAATAATGTCGAAAACAAAATGGGAGAGTTTACCGAGATTGCCCATCAGATTGATAAAGGCGCCCCTGGCAACGACCTGCGTTTCAGAAATCGTTTGTTGATTCGCGTTCAAGCGATACATGCCTCAATGAAAAGAATAATCACAGAAAGAATTACCGCGCTTACTTGGACACGGCGATTTTAATAGTGCGTGTGGTTTTTTTACCGCCGGAAGTTTTAGCCGTCACTTTTGCAAAATAAACGCCGCTCTGAATTTTATTCAATGGCCATACAATCTCGTTATCCGTTGCGGCGACGCCAGGCCCGTGCAGCGTCTGCACTAAATCGCCGGCCATATCGACGATGTGGATCGTGACTTCAGCGGATTCAGACAAATAATAACGAATAGTCGTACTCGCTCCTCGCGCCGGATTCGGATAATTATAAACGGATTTTTTAGGCATCAATTCATTGCCGGGTACGACCGGCGACGCTTGTTCGTCCGTAAAAGCCGAATGGCCGGCATCGTGGAGAAATTGTGCCCACTTGATTCGCGCCGAATTGTATGTTGCGGATAAATCCCACATATAAATAAATCCGTCGTCGCTCGCCGCAACGATTTCGACGTCACCATCTTTATCGGTGTCTAAGATAGCCGGCGATCCGAAAATTGATTTGCCCGTCGCCAAAGGAAAACCGGATTTAAGGGTGCCTTTAGAATCATACGCATAGATCAAGCCATTCGGAGCCGCTGTCAAAAGATCGACGGCGTTATCGCCGTCGATGTCGCCGATTAAAACAGAAGAAGTAATCGTGCCGACCGGATTGCGGGTATCAATCGTAATCGGAAAATTCGTGACTAAAGAGCCGTTGTGATTGTAGGCGTAAATTTTATTTGAACCGCCAAATATAATCTCAAGAAAACCGTCATTATCGATGTCAGCCATGGACGGCGGAGAAATAATTTTTTCAGTCAATGAAACGGATAAATTGGAATTGCCATCAAAAAACGTTTTAATGGCTCCGGTCGTTCCGGAATGATCCAAAGCGACAGCGTTCGTGCGGCCGGTTTGTGACAGGTCGCCGGCGATGATAGGCCCCGATGCATTGTCCAGCACTGAAAAATTCATCGACAATAATGATAACACACCGACTCCAGATGTCGTACTGATTAACACCGAATCGGCATTAAACAAGGCGGTATGCAAAATCGGTTGACTTAAATTTACGGAATTGGCCAACGTTCCGTTCGCATTGAGAATGACTAATAAACCGTTCTGACATCCGACGATAATTTTCTTATCAGGCATAACCATCGGGCTGAAAGTAACGGCGCTTCCGGTTTGATAAATAAACAGCGTGTCAGCCGATTCGTTGGCATCGGTGTCATTGGCTTTCCATGCTAAAACAAATCCGTTTTTTGTTCCGGCAATGACGTCCGATTTCCCGTCATTATCCAAATCAGCCAATGCGGGTGAAGTCAAGATCGAATCCGAAGCGGACGCAAAAAAAGCTACAGGATATTCCGTCGAATCGCCGCCAAGCCCATAATAGGTTTTGAATTGTGAATTTGCAATCACCGGATTTCCGTCGGAGAACCAAGCCCACACGCTTCCATCACTGCTCGCCGCAACGATTTCTTCGCGAGGATCGCCTGCGATATCGCCGACCACAACCGAATTAAAACCGAAACGTTCACCCGTAAATTGCGGAAATCCTTTCTGCTGCAACGAAATCCGGATATTCATCGACATGATTGGCTGCAGCGCGCTGATTTGCGTAATAGATATTCCGTGATTGGCGCGATCATTACTCAAAGAATTGGGTACTGAAAACGGCGTTAAAAAAACCGAATCGACATTTTGATTGTACGCCGCAAATGCTTCATTGCCTTTGAAATAAAAATCAAACGGTTCGCCGCTATTGGTAAAACCGATATCCTGGCTTCCGGACGCTTCCGCCAAACGTACGCCGCGCCGGTCGGGATTATTGTTAATCGAGTTGGTTGATAAATTGGCCGCAATGATTTTTTCGTCGATGTGCCATATCAGCAAGCCGCTTCCCGGCAAAGCGCTGTCGTATTCATCGACTTTAGTTATCACTTTGGTATCAACTGACCGCACAGCGCCGGCTTTATACAAAGTGTCATAGGTTACGACACCCGTCGATTCGTTGCTGTCTTTGATCGCATTAAAAATAAAAGCGGGCGACAATTCATCGGGTATAACATTTTGCTGTTTATTTTCAATCAAAAAATATTCCGTCGAATTAATGGGAATTTTGATAATAGTATTTTTCCCGGCAATTTTTTTCGGTAGCAGTTGCAGATTTATGCTATCACTTATGACAACCGGTTTAGCCCAGCCCATGTAAATTTTTGTCCAGGGATCGGGTTCCGCCGGAATCAAGCCGTCGCCATTGAGCGCACCCTGATCTTCGAGTCCAAACACACCGATGCCGTTCGTGCCGTTATTGGTATTAAAAAGGTCGGGCATACCGAGTTGGCTTCCGAAATTGGAAATGAGAATTCCGGCAAGACCGACTTCGACCGTGTCTTCTAATCCGAAAAACGGATCGATCAGCGCTTGCGTTTCCGTTTCAGGAACCACAACGCCATGTCGGATTTTGACTGCGCCGCCATTGACCGGCACGCCGTCGAACGTACTACCGAAGCGCTGCTGCAAGAGATCGTAGGTAACAAACCGTGACGAGAGATCGTCCGGCGTATTGTCGCTGCGGCTGAAGTCCTGGCCAACGCCGGCGTGAAAAATAATCACGTAATCGTACAACGAAAAATCAATCGTTCCGGTACTGTCGGCTTTGGCAATTGCGTCATAGAAAAATTCCGCAAGTTTCAGGCTCCGTTGCTCCTCCGAAGCGTCCCGGCCGTATTCACGCATAAATTTGCCGAGCGTAATGGCGTCGTTATCGCCGTCGGGCTTTACCGTGTAATCGATGATCAGATTACTGTCGGACACATCGAGAAAATAATTCTTCATAGCGAGCATTTGATCTTCAAAATACCGTTTGTTGTGGGGCGGCGGATCAATGGCGCGGTTTGGATTAAAACCCAGGTCAAAATAGCCATTGCCTGTAGTCCGGTCGTTATCGGGATCTTCAAGCCTGAATTGAACGCGCAAGGCGAGTAAGTTGACATGACGGTGAATCCCCGATGACATCAAAGCGTCGGATGATTTTCTCAATGAAGATTGCTTGCGCAGTTGGAGATTTTGTCCGATCAACGAGGCGGTTAAAAAAAGTAAAAATACTACTGATCGCATGCCGTTTTCCGGTTTGTGGATTCCAAAAAAAAACCGAAAACAGTTCTTTCGAACCGCTTCGGTTTTTTAATTAAAGGGGTAGCAGAAAAATCAAAAATTCAATCCGATACTGTAAAATTGCGAACCGTCGCGCGGATTAAATTCGCCGGCTAACTTAGTCGTGTACGCAAAATCGAGCCGGAACATGGAGTATTTGATCCCCGCGCCAAAATTGAGATCGTACACTTTACCGGCGACGTCGAGCGCAGTACCCGTTCTCAACGAGAGGAAATCCGAATACGAGTATTCCACGCCGATATTGTGCCCGATGCGATGCCAGCCGTTGTCCGTCCATGTCGTAAACAAGGCTTTTGAAAGATCGTCCGATCCGTTTTTTCGGCCTCGCACGATCAAACGGTTGATTTCATAAGTGGCATATACGTTATTGAATTCCGATTTGTACACCGGATAAGTAACGCCGATCCGCAGGTTGGTCGGAAGTACGTCTGCCTGATCCTGATCGACGTAAGCGATTCGCGGGCCGATATTGGCTAAGCTTGCGCCAAACGTCAGATCGTTGATCCACAGATTTTTTTTCATGATACCGATGTCGATCGCTACGGAACTTCCGATGCCTTTTTCATTTTCCGCGGTATTTTTGATCCGCAAATTGGAAAGACGGCTGTAGATGAATTTAATATTGCCTCCGACACCGATGTCTTCGGATAATTTCGTTGCATATGATGCGGCAATCGACATGTCAAAGCTGTTTAACGTCCCCAGTTTCTCTCCGATTTCATCCGTGATATCTTGTTCGCCGAGATTGAAAAACGTGAAATTCAATCCGACGACGCCGATTTCGGGAAGATACCATGACATGGAACCGTAGTCGTAGAACATATCGTTGAGATTAAATCCCGGAAGCCATTCGACGTGCATGAATTGTACATCGCGCGGTTGTTCGGCCGTTGAAACAAAAGGCAGGGCGCCTGGATTCCAGTAAATGGCGTTAGCATCCTTGGCCGTCGACACGCCGGTTTGACCCATGCCGTTATGACGTGCGCCGGGAGGAATTAATAAAAACAGCACGCCGGCTTCGCTCGTTTGAGCTTGCATGGAATCGACCGGCACGGCTTGAACGATCAATGTCAGAAATAAAAAGCCCGATATATACTTACTGCGAAATACCATAAAACCTCCATGGAGATAAAACGTGTTGACCAAAAATTTTATTATTCAAAGCTATAATTGTCACAAGAGAGTTCTAACAAAGTTTGGTTGTTCAAGTCTCCTTTTGTTGCGGATGTTAGTTTAGCATTATACAGTTCAAATGATAAAGCGGGCATTACTGCGCAAACTAAACAATTCCGTTTTGGATAGCAAGTCAAATTATAACAGGATGATTTGAGATTCTAATCAGAGCAATTCTGCTTTAATGAAATAATATACGCCGTAACAATTGTCCGATTCGATAATCTCCTTTGCGGTAATGTAGAGGAG
>JABWBZ010000222.1 GCA_013359335.1 bacterium | reverse complement strand
CACTGCAATCTTTGAAGTCTTATAATCGCTGTACTGCTTTTCAATGCCTAAAAAATTATTGGGAACGTTCGCCATAATCGCATTTCCTTTTTCCGTTTTAGTTTTAAAATCATACAGACCATAAATATTTATCAAAAAATTCATCGGGAAAATCAATCAAATAATAATCACGCGACGGCAACCGGATCAATTCCTTTCCATCTTGAATTACGGACACGATCAATGGCAACTGTTGTCCGCGGACTATCCCCAGCGACCTCCAGTCAACAGCGCATTCAAATAAATGCCCGAAAACATAATCGCATGGTACCGCCGAGTCAACATGTTTAGAATAAAAAAATATTTTTTGCGGCGGCTGGAATGTCAAACATAACGCCAGTTTTTCCGATCGTTTGAATTTTTCAATTTTTTGTCCGACAAAATCGATACGAATAAATAATTTTTCTTCATTGAACCCATAATAAACCGTCTCGATCCAGTCATTGATAATGCTCATCGTATCGCCGTCGAGTTTGGCGCTGAATTGTCCGGCGGCCTGCCATTCGAAGAAATGACTTTCTCGTCCGTCAATTTTCGGATACAAAGGCGCCGTGGGTTTACGTTGAACAGGTATTTCTCCGGCAGTTTTCATAATCGGGATATTCAGGTATTCAGGAACATCCTCGCCGATCAGTTTGTAAACTTGGAGCAAATGGTATCTGAATAACACGTCAAATTCGTTTTTATTATGAGCATGATGATCGTCGCCAAACCACCAAAACCAATCGCTGCCTTCGGCAATATAAATTTCTTCCCATGCTTGCTTCGCTTGTTCAACGGACAAATGCTGTAGTTTGTTTTTCAGATGTTCGCGTGCAGCATAAAGATACTTCCACGCAAGATTTTTCTCTGCATGACCGCCAATCCAAATCCTGAAATTATGATTGATCCATGAGCCCGGAAATAATTTCTTAATATCTTGAATGTTTTCCTGTTGTTTCAAAAACTCGCTAATGGTACATGTTTCAATCGTTTTACTTTTGGAAAGAGTCGTATACAATTGTTTTAAAAATTTTCGTCCGTTTTCCGGATAATATTCCCAGCAATTTTCTCCATCCAGAATTACGCTGACCATATAACTTTCAGGCTTCTTTCCGGATTCAATCAGAGAAAGTCTGATACGTTCGATAGTATCGATAAATTCTTTAACCGCGTCTTTGGGCGACATGCTGGCATACCGGAAACCTATTGAATCGGATAAGGCATGATCCCGGAAAATTATTTTAATTTCGCCGCCGATGGTTTGAAAACGGTATGGTTGATATTTATCTTTTTCGTCGGCATTCGAATGGTGAAGAATTTCCTCATCCGTAGCGATCCACTGAATACCGGTCTTTGCAATCAAACCGAGCGCCTCTTCGCTTACGCTTCCTTCCGAAGGCCACATCCCTTCCGGCATGCCGCCCATAACGGATTTGAAGTATTCCACCGCCGTTTGGAGTTGAGCCGCCGCATCTTGCGGATATTTAAAATCAATTTCCGGCTTGATCATATTCGGATCGCATTCTTGTGCAATAGCCGAATCGCAAAGCAAAGGAAGGATACAATGGTAAAACGGACTCACGGACAATTCGATTTGTTTTTTCTCCTGCAGCCGGCGATACAACGGAAGCACCTGGCTCATAATCGTATAGTGTCCGTCAATCAGAATACGCTTATCGTCATCAGTAAAATGCCCGCCTTTGGCAAATAATTCTTTGAATGGTGATTGCTCTTGCCATGATGGCCCGACCCAACACAAGTTGTACCAGACCTGCAAATCGAGCCAATCTTGTTCGGAATAGTGAGTTTTTGATTGTTTCTTTTTCCAAAGTTCGTGGTAACGGGCAAAAGGCTTGATCATCTGATCGTAATTGGCCATAAAAAACAAATCCAACACGCGCTCTTTTTCGGCTTCGGTAAGATCGTTCGGATTTTTCAAAGTCAACAAAAGAATGTTATCGAGAGCGCGATGATTGGCATAATCTTCCAATTGAACTAGCAGGGACGGAACCAGGTTAAAATTCTGTTTGATGGTTGGAAAATCTTCTAAGTGGCGCGGAATGTCATAGTAATCTTTAACGGCATGGAGGCGCACCCACGGCATTTGGTATACCGTCTGGCCGTCGCTTGTTTGAATTTTGTAAAACGGCTGATGCTGATGCCATAAAAAGGCAAGACGGATTTTTTGGTCGGAATGGACGCTCATTTGAATGCAACCAGATGACGAGGATTGTGTTTGAATTGTGCATGAAAATCACGAATGAGATGATCGCGAAGAATCCGCGGCCTCAGATCAATGGACGACAATTTATGCAAGGGTATGTAATGAATGATCAGATCGTCGTGGTCGGGATTGATAATACATTCATCCAGCTTAAGAAATCGTTTTACAGTGGTTCTGAAATACCATCCGTACTCGTGCTTATATTTCCGGTTTTGCTTAAAAATATTTTCAACAAAATAGGCTACAGAACCGACATTGACTTTTTGCCCAAGCTCTTCTTTCATTTCTCGCAAAAGAGCTTTCTCCAATGTCTCGCCGTTTTCGACTTTGCCGCCGGGTAAAAAAGTATAACCGTCAGTCCATGAGTTGACCAATAAATGTCCATTGTGAATAATAATCGCACGAACGATGGGTTCGAATGCTCGTTTCTTTTTCATGCTGTAAAACTAATGAAATAAAAAATGGATTACCAAATACATTATGCATTCAGTAATCCATACAATGTTACGAATGAAATCCGCTATGCTCCCAATTCATCCAAAGCAAGTTTTGCATCGCGGCTGTACACCGTTTCAGGCAGTTCTTTGATCACTTTATCAAACCATTGTTTCGCAATATCGATTTTGCCCAAAACTTTATAGCAACGAGCTGCGTCCATCATATATTCGCCGCGGAGATAGAAATCCGGATACTGGTTGACAACTTTTTCATATTGCTGAGCCGCTTCTTCATATTTGTTCTGTCCCTCGTAACAAGCGGCAATGCCGGCCATCGATGAAACGACCAGAAGAGAATTATCGCCATAATCGTCGATATATTGATTGTAATAATTCAACGCGAAATCGAATTGATCGGTATTGTAGTATGAACTCGCGAGATAAAATGTCCCTAAACCGCCGCCTTGAGTTCCTTCATACTCGGTACAATATTTTTCTAAACGGCGAATCGCCTCTTTATAATCTCCCGAATAAAAAATCTGCTCAGCCGCCACGAGTTTATTAATCGATTCAGCATCCTGATCTTTTTTATAAGTCATATAAGCATAGCTGATGGCAATAAGTGCAATCAAGCCTATAGCCGCGTACGTCAATTTCTGGCTGTGAATCTGCGCCATGTCGGTGACTAAGGCGACTTTTTCCAAAAGCGGGTCTTTATGCAACTCTTTGCGCGTAAGCTTTTTTCTTGGGGTTAACATGGAAGTTTAAAACTCCTTTTCTGAATCATTGGTCATCAGTGCCCTTGGCGCGACTTGAACGCACGACCAACGGTTTAGGAAACCGCTGCTCTATCCAACTGAGCTACAAGGGCAACAGAATGTGTAAAGTTACAAAAACGTGCCCAATATACTTTCTTGAGTCTCAAAAGGCAAGAAAAATAGCGGTCACTTGCTTACGATCACCTTGGCGTGGCGGATGACTTTATCGTTTAAATAATATCCTTTCTCATGTTCATCGAGAATGGTATTGGGTTCTTTATCAGGCGCCTCGACCTGCATCAGGGCGTCATGAAGATGGACGTCCATCGGTTTTCCGACTGACTCCATGGCTTTCAGGCCTTTCGACTCGAGCGCTTTCATCAATTTTTTGTAGATAAATTCAAAACCTTGCACATGCTGTTGTATTTTTTGATCGCCGATTTCAAGGCTTTGAGCTGCTTTGATCGCTCTTTCCATATCATCGATCACAGGTAAAATTTCAACCATCAATCGCTCATTGGCAAAAGCGATAATTTGAGTGTTTTCCCTTTGTTGGCGCTTTTTGAAGTTATCAAATTCAGCAACCGTCCGCAGATACTGTTCTTTCCACACTTCAGCATCGTCTCTGACCGGCTCGCTTTCCGGAGTTTCAACTTCAGCTTTTTCTTCGGCGGCTGTTTCCAACGTCTCGTTCAGATTTTCTGTTTCCATTTTTTCTTCATGAATCGTGTTATTCTCTTCGTTCATTCGCACTCCTGTCATTGAGTTTTTAATTTTAATTTTAAAAATTAATTTTCGTTGAATATTTTTTCGAGAGCTTCGGCTGTATATTGCACGAGCGGAATTATTTTTCCATACGGCATGCGCTTGGGGCCAATGACTCCAACCGTACCGGTCACATCTCCCAGCCTGTAATTGGCCGTGACGACGCTGCAGCCATTAATTATCTTTCTATGATTTTCCGTTCCGATCGTCACTAATGCTCCTTCCTGATGATCGCGTGCGCTGAGCACTTCGGCAAATTCGCTTTTATTTTCCAATAAACTGATAAGAGACAATACCTCGCCCTGATCGGTGAAATCAGGCTTGCTCAGGATATTATTTGTTCCGGCATAATTAAGCGCGTTCGTTTTGTCAAAGTCAAAAAGACGGTCGGCGGACTGCACCAGCCATTGCACCAACCCGCGCTGATTATTATCAAATCGTTTTTCCGTGTCCTTTATTCTCTCGGCAATCGTTGATCGGATTTTGGCCACCGACAAGCCGCTCAATCGCTCATTCAAAATTTGACTGATGCTTAATAGATCGTCCCCTGACAGTCGCGATCGAATGTCCATAACAACGGTCTTTACAAAACCCGTTTTTAGACGTAGTTCAATCAATACTCGATCCTCAGCGATCCGTATCAAATCCAGGCGATCAAAAACACACAAATTGAATCGGGGCGATAAAACAATTCCCAGTTCGTTTGAAATTTTAGCTAGTGCGCGCGAACAGTGATATAAAATTTCACTCATCCCTTCGGATATCCTTGAAATATCATTGGCGATTTCCTGAATCGCCGACGTGATCACGGACTTTTCTTCCTCCGTCAATTTTTCCATTTCCAGCATGTTGTCCACGTCTTGCGGTTCGCTTCGCTCCGTTTCCTCCGACTCGAACCACACCATGCTGGCGAGGGCCACCTCCATGGAATCCACCGAGGACGAGTCCTGGGTTGCTCCCTGTTCAGCGGGCGGCATTTCCGGCGCGGCCAGAATGTCTTGGTCCATGAGCGTGGCGAATGGCCCCAATTCGGCTTCGTTGCCGTGGCGCAGTTCGAGAACCGCCGCGACGCCTGGGTCAAACGCCGGCTCCGGGGCACCGCGCAGAACGGCCGCGCCCGCCGCGATCAGCGCCAGTAAGGCAAGCACACCGGCCGGCAGCCAATAGCGCAGGCGGTACGTATGTCCGCGGAGGGACTGCTCCCGGGCGCTTGCCAACACGCGCGTCGCAAAAGCCGGGTGGACTTCAGGTCCCGGCAGGCTTTTCAAGTGGGACGATAGGCGCGCGAGTTCCGCATACCTGCGCGCGGCATTCGGGTCATCTTGCAAGAGGCGCGCCACGCTGGCCGCATCCCGTGCCTCGCCGTCGAGATACGCCGACAACTCCTCATTCAGCCGCTGATCTTTCATAGCAATTCACCTCCGAGTTCGACTAGGCGAACTCGTAGCTGCTCGCGCGCCCGTGCGAGCCTGCTCTTCACGGTGCCTT
>JABWBZ010000221.1 GCA_013359335.1 bacterium | reverse complement strand
AAAACCGATTCGCCCAAAAACTGACGGATCAGATCCTGGCGGTACGCTCCGAGAACTTTGCGCATGCCGACTTCGCGCGCACGCCCGGCGGAACGCGCCGTCGCGAGATTCATAAAATTGATGCACGAAATCAAAAGAATTAAAATTCCGACTACCGAAAAAATATATACATCCGCGGCGTCGCCATTGGGCTCGATTTCGTAATCGAGTTTCGACGTCAGGTGAATATCTTTCAACGGCTGCAGATAATGCGTCACCTGCGGCTGCATAAAAGGCGGATGATATTTTTTGATGAATGCCGGAAATTGCGTTTCCACCTCTGCTTGCGTAATGCCTGCTTTCAACAGAATGTAAGTCCAGCAGGGATTCCAAATCGGAATTTGCTCAAAATTGGGCCCCATGAATTGATACAACGTGGAAAACGAAATCAGTCCGTCAAAATGAATATGCGACGTCGGCGGAACATCTTCGACGATCCCCGCGACGACAAAATCGGCTGAACCTTCGTATTTCAATATTTTGCCGATCGGATCTTCATCGCCAAAATATTTTTTCGCCGTCGATTGTGTCAGCACAATCGAATTGGGCCGCGCCAGCGCGGTATTCGGATCGCCCTGAATCAACGTAAAATCAAACATTTTGAACACATTCGAATCGGCAAAAAACATTTTTTTCTCGACAAACTTGCGGTCCCCGATTTGAATCGCAAACGCCGGCGATTGAAAATTGAAAAACCGAACGGTGTATTCGATCAACTGCGGATAATCGTTGGCGAGCCCTTTGGCCACAAAAAACGGATTGCTTGATGAATTCTCACCTTGTCCCTGCGCATCGATTTTTTCGCATACCCGGTAAATTCGATCGGCTTTCGAATGAAAACGATCGTATTGAAATTCATTATGAACAAAAATCGCAATCACCATAAAACAGGCAATACCGACGGTCAAACCAAGAATATTGATCGCGGAATAAACTTTGTTTCGCACAAGGCTTCGCAATGCAACGGTGAGGTAATTCTTGATCATGAAATTCCGTTCTTTTTTTCTTTTATATATAAACCAATGGCAGACGTCAACGTGGGACGAGAAAATTCGTCGTCTCACGCCTGGCGGTTTACGTCTCCCTATTCATATTTCAACGTTTCCACCGGATTCAACGATGCCGCACGGTAGGCTTGCCAACTGACGGTAACCCACGCAATGATGAGCGCCAATATTCCGGCGGCGGCAAATATTTCAACTCCGATTACAATCCGATATGCAAAATCTTCAAGCCATCGCGCCATCAAAACATACGCGACCGGCCATGCAATCACATTAGCGAACAAAACCAACTTTAAAAAATCTTTGGACAACAGCATGACGAGGCCTTTGGAACTTGCGCCTAACACACGACGAATACCGATTTCCTTCCGCCGCTGTTCGGCGGCAAAAGCCGCAAGGCTGAATAAACCCATGCAAGCAATTATAATGGTCAAGCCTGCGCCGCCCAGAAACAACCGGCTCACACGCTGATCGTCTTTGTAAAACTCAGCCAGTTTATCGTCCAGAAAATTGTATTCGAACGGGTGCGCCGGATCGAAACGTTCACCGACTTTACGGAGATATTCCATCATATCGGTCAGACGATCGGGCGTGAAACGAATCGTAAAATAATCGCTGCCGTCGATCGGATGCGCACCGAACGGCGAAAGAAAACCGATCACGAGCGGCCCGACTTTTTCGTGAAGCGAACGGAAATGGAAATCGCGCACGACGCCGACGATGGTCGCTTCGAAATGACTTTCCGGTACGCGAATGCGTTGTCCGATGGGATCGGACAATCCCAGCGCTATCGCGGCCGTTTCATTGATCAGCACCGACAAAGAATCGGTTCCCATCCCGCTTGAAAAATTTCTTCCAGCGATGAGTTCCATATCAAACGTTTTTAAAAAATCTTCATCGCATGAAATAAAGGAAGAACGGATTGTCCGGTCGGAAACGTGCGCGTCGATCTGTTCGATTTCTTTCCATTCGCCCGGCACGCGCGAAGAAACCGCGATCGACTGAACCGATGGATCCGCGGCGTATGCGGCTTTGACCGCTGCAAGATTTTTGCGAACGTTGCCCGTATTGATGTCGATCACGAGCAATTGTTCGCTCTTGAAGCCAAGCCGTTTTTGTTGAATGAACTGAAGCTGGCGGTAAGCCGCGATGGTGATAATGATCATAATAATCGACAAGGCAAATTGACCCGTGACAAGGCTGGAACGAATCCACCGCTCGCCTTTTGCTGCGCGCGTCCGTCCTTTGAAAATTTCGACGATTTTCAATCGTGATAAATGAAGTGCCGGATACGCTCCCGAAAGCAATCCGACCGTCAAACCGAATAGAAGAAGTACCGCCGCCAGCATCCAATCATTCAATAATGAAAAATGCAACTGCTTGGAAGCCAGCGTGTTGAAATAAGGAAGAAATAATTCGACGGCTCCGCACGCCAGAAAAAGCGCGACAAAAACCATCAGTATGGATTCGATCACAAATTGACTGATCAACTGTGTCAATCTTGCGCCGACGGCTTTTCGTACGCCGACTTCCCGCGCACGATTCATTGAACGCGCCGTAGCAAGATTGACATAATTGATCGATGCGATGGAGAGAACGAATAAAGCGATGGTGGAAAAAAGATACAGGTACTTCGGTTCGCTTTTTTGAAAATTACGATCCGATTCGATGTCCGTCGAATACAAATGAATGTCTTTGAGCGGTTGAAGTTCGAGCCATCTTTTCGTGGGCTGATCTTTGGTTTTATCCGCAACCAGATTACGCATTGACGCCTGCAAAGCTTGAATATCAGCGCCTTCGCGAATAACGGCATACGTAATCAGGTTGTCGGATTTCCAGCTTTCAAAGTAGCGTTTAAATCCTTCGCCTTTCAGCGTTGACATTGAAAAAAGCATACTGAATTGCAGGTGAGAATTGGACGGCAAAATTTTGAAGAGCCCTGTGACTTTCACCGGGCCCAGGCTTTCAACGGACAGAAGTTTCCCGATCGGATTTTCATCGCCGAAATATTTGGCCGCCGCTTCCGGAGCCAGAACAACCGAATTAGGTTCTTTCAGCGCCGTCGCCTCGTCGCCGGCAGTTAACTCAAAATCAAATACGTCGAAAAACGCCGGATCCGCAAACAGATAATCCGCTTCATAAAAACGGTTGGATCCGTACGTCGTCGTAAAACGACCCAGTCGTAATAATTGTGTAGTTGTTTCAATCTCGGGAAGTTCAGATTTGCAATAACCGGCGACCGGAGCCGCCGTAACCGCGGTTAACCGATCCTGTTCACTAACGCTCGAACGGCGTTCAATCACGCGGTAAATGCGATCGGCTTTCGAATGAAAACCGTCAAAGGATAGCTCATGATTCAAATACAACACGAGCAATACGCACGCGGCAAGTCCGATCGTCAATCCGAACAAATTGATCAGCGAATAGCCGGCATTTTTCACAAGATTACGAACGGCGATTTTCAGATAATTTTGAAACATTGGTTTTCTCCATATTGTAAAACAGCAGACGTCAGATGTAAGACGAGAACTTTGCGTCTCATGTTTGGCGTTTTACGTCTGCCGATATTATTCGTATTTCAAAACTTCCGACGGGTTCGTCAAAGCCGCTTTCAACGCTTGCCCGCTGACCGTCAGGAAAGCGATCAGCAAAGCCGTTCCGCACGCAATCAAAAACACGAACGCATCCCAGCTTACTTTATAAGCAAAGGCTTCCAGCCAGCGATTTAATACAAAATACGCCAGCGGCCATGCGATGAGATTGGCGACGATAACCAATTTGACAAATTCGGTCGACAGCATGTTGACGATCGATGCCGACGAGGCGCCCAAGACTTTCCTGATTCCGATTTCTTTCGTACGCTGTTCCGTTGTGTACGAAGCGAGACCGAACAAACCCAAACATGCAATCAAAATAGCCATGGCGGCAAAATCATTGATCAGCGAAGACAACCTGATGTCGGCTTCGTACTGTTTCTGAATATCCTGATCGAAAAAACTGTATTCAAAAGGTTCTCCAGGATTGAGCTTCTTCCACGTGTCTTCCAAAAAAACCAAAAGAGGTTGGAAGTTTTGAGTATGCACATGCACCATCATGTAACTGTAGCGCACGTCATGGCTTAATAAAAAGAAATACGGGCGAATTTCCTGATAGAGAGACTGGTGATTGAAATCACGCACCACCCCTACAACCTCGAAAGCTACTTTGGTTTTGTTCCAATCGCTGTAGATTTTTTTCCCGGCGGCTTCTTCAGGTTTCCATCCCATCGAACGCGCAGCCGCTTCATTGATCACAATTCCTTTTTCAAGATCGGAAGGATAGGATTCGGCGAACGAGCGCCCCTGCAGCACTTCGCATCCCAGTGTTTCAATAAATCCGTAATCGACGTAACTGAATTTCATGTTGACGGCGCTGTTCATATCCTCGCCTTCTTTGTAAAAGGAAAGATCGTTGGGTGTAAAAATACCGGGGTAGCTGGTCGTTGGCCCCGCGGAAACGCATTCACTGTTTTTCAGAATTTCGTTTTTGAAAGCCGCGATCGTATGTTGAGATTCCGCCGTCCGGAGCGGTATGATCAATCGCTGATCTTTTCCGAATCCTAAATTTTTGGTTTGAATAAAATCCATCTGGCGATGAATCATCAACGTGCCGATGATCAGGGCGATCGAGATCGTAAATTGAAAAACCACGAGCCCTTTGCGGAGAAAATTCATCGCCCCCTGTCGGCGGAGACTGCCTTTCAGAACAGCCGTCGGATTCAATGACGACAAATACCACGCCGGATAGCTACCGGCCAATAACCCTGTAATCAATGCAAACAAAACCATCCATCCGAGCGCGTCCGCATTGCTGAGCCAATTCAATGCAAGATTTTTGTGCGTCAGTTGATTGAATGCCGGAAGTAAAAATTCGATCAGCGCCAGCGCGATGGTCAGCGCGATCAATGTGATCATCATCGATTCACTGAGAAATTGACGAATAAGCATCGCTTTTCGCGCGCCTAAAACTTTTCGTACGCCGACTTCCTTGGCACGCTTGGCCGAACGCGCCGTTGCAAGGTTCATAAAATTGATACAGGCTATCAACAAAATAAAAACCGAAATCGATCCGAGCACGTACATCAACGTCATACTGCTGTTCGGCGAAAGATCATTCGTGAAATCCGACTTAAGATGAATATCCGTCACAGGCTGAAGAAAGTGCGTTTTTTGAAAACCCATTGCAGCAAGTTGCTCTTTAGCGTATTTCTCCAGGAATGCCGGAAATTTGGCTTCCACCGTAGCTGGATCGGTACCGGACTGCAGCACAACGTAGCTGTACATCAAATTATTGCCGGCCCATTGCTGCATTTTATCAAAATAAGCGCCCATGCCGTCGCTGCTCATCGACATAAAAAAACGAGCCTGAATGTGAGAATTAAAAATCGGTTTTCTGAAAACTCCCGTGACTTTATAATCAGTCTTGCCGGAACGTGTTCCTATCGAAATAGTTTGATTGATCGGATCGGCGGTTCCGAATAATTTTTCCGCCAATTCGTCCATAAGGACAACCGTATTCGGTTCGACCAGCGCCGTTGCAGGGTCACCGCCGGCAAAATCATATTTAAAAATTTTAAACACATCGGGATCGGCCAAAAGTCCTCCGCTCTCAAAAAAACT
>JABWBZ010000220.1 GCA_013359335.1 bacterium | reverse complement strand
TCGTCGTCGGCGCCGATGGCGTGGAATCGCGCATCGGACGTTGGGCCGGTTATAATACATTCACCAAAATGATCGACATGGAGTCGTGCGCGCAATTTACCATGGCCGATCTCGACATCGATCAGGATACGTGCGAATTTATTTTTTCAACCAAAAAAGTACCGGGCGGATACATCTGGATTTTTCCGAAAGGCAACCGTACGGCCAACGTCGGCATAGGTATTTCGGGCGATTATTCCGGAAAACGTTCGGCGCTGAGTTTTCTGAAAGATTTCGTAGAGGAACGATTTCCCGGTAAACCGGTATTATCGACGTTGTGCGGCGGTGTGCCGTGCGCGATGACGCGCAAAAAAATTTCAGGCGACGGATTCATGCTCGTCGGCGATGCGGCGCACCAGGTCAATCCGATTTCCGGCGGCGGGATCGTTTCCGGCATGTACGCCGGCATGTTGGCGGGGAAAACGGCAGGGACTGCAGCGCGAGAACGCGATTTTTCGGCCAAACGTCTGAGTGAGTACGATCGTGAGTGGCATTCAACGATCGGTAAAGATCATGAACGATTTTACCGTATTAAAGAAGCGATCTTTGATTTTACTGACGAACAATTCAATAAACTGGCGCATGAAGTTTTGAAAATTCCGATGCAAGACCGCAGCCTCATGCGTATTTTCAAAGCAGCCCTTAAAGCGAAACCCAAACTTATCTTTGATGTGATCAAACTTTTTACGTGATATGGCGAATACTCACCAAGCATTCGGACATGTAGTCGACAGCGCCCGCGGACATGCGCTCGTGCTTTTCGATACACGGCTGCATATTCCGCCGCCGGCTTTCGGAAGTCTTGTCAGAATCGCCGACGGCGACGACTGGATTTACGGTTTTATTTACAATGCCATCGTACGTAATGCGGAAACTCCGGGCCATCGGCCGTTTTCTTTTCACACTGAATTACAAGTAATCTTGATCGGATCGCGATCCAAGAAACATCCGGCCGAATGGCCGCGGCAGAACATTCCCGATCATGCTCCGAAAAAAAAATCGCCGGCGTGGGTTTGCTCTGAAGAAGAATGGTACGCGTTCTCGATTGAAACCAATTTTATCAAAATAATTTTTGACAGTCCATTCAATGTGCCGGCCGATGCCTTGATCGCAACGATCGTCAGGCGTTTGGCGTCCATTTATCCCGATCCGCATAATTTTCTGATGCGCATCGGCAAAGAACTGTCATCCTTAGTGCCAGGCGAACCGGAGCGCATTCAAATCCTGCTTCATAAAATTTCTTATTCATTTACATCCAAACTTATTTAAACATGCCTGATTTATTGACCCGGCTGCAAGAATCAGTTGGATTCGTCCGAGCGAAAATTTCATTGAATCCGGTCATCGCCATTATTTTAGGATCCGGGTTAGGGCCGTTTGCCGATGCGTTAGAGAAAGCCACTTCGGTTCGCACGTCCGACATACCTCATTATCCTCGGTCAACGGTGGAAGGCCATTCGGGAGAATTAGTGTTTGGAAAAATTCACGGCAAAGATATTTTAGCCGTCAAAGGCCGCGTGCATTATTACGAAGGCTATTCGATGGAGCAGGTGACGTACGCCGTACGTATGATGCATTTTTTGGGCATTCGATCGCTGATCGTCACCAATGCAGCGGGCGGGCTGAATCCGCGATTTTCGCCCGGCGATCTGATGTTCATTACCAGCCATCTTAATTATTTTTTTGATAACCCGCTGCGCGGTATTAATCTGGATTCGCTGGGGCCGCGATTTCCGGACATGGAAGAAGATTACGACCGCGCCTACATCGATATGGCCGAAGCGATTGCGCTGGAATTGAAAGTTCGCACGCAACGCGGCGTTTATTGCGCGCATTCAGGCCCGACGTACGAAACAAAATCCGAAGTAAAAATGTTCCAAAAAATGGGCGTAGACGCCGTCGGTATGTCGACGATTCCGGAAGTGATTGTTGCCAGGCATCAGGGGATGCGCGTATTGGGTATCAGTTGCATCACCAATCTCGGTACCGGCATCAGCGCCACGCCGCTGAGCCATGAAGAAGTGACGGAAACAGCCAATCGCGTCAAAGAATCTTTTCAAAATCTGATTTCAGAAATTATCCGGAAAATGTAAGGGAGAAATATTATGATCAAATTATTTCAGCCGTCGCCGTCGTTAGCGATGCTGCGGATTGGCGTAAGTTCGATTTTCATCATTCACAGTATTGCGCGAATGTACTTGGGTACGGTAGGCGGTTTTGGCGAATTTCTGAACGGCCATGGATTTCCTGCAGGAACCATATTGGCTTGGTTCATTACCATTGCTGAATTGATCGGCGGAGTGGCTTTGGCTGCCAATCTCTATGTGATGCCGCTGAGCATTTATTTTGTTTTTCAAATGGCCATGGGAATCATATTGGTTCACAGGCACTTTGGATGGTTCGTCGTCGGCGCATCCAACGGCGGCATGGAGTACAGCGTGTTGATCATCGTGGTCCTATTGACCATTCTTTTTACGCATAAGAAAAAATAATTCATGGATACTTTATATAACGTACTGCGCGAAATTCGGCCAACATATGCCATCGTGGATTTAGGCGCGCTCGATCACAATATCCGGCAAATTCGCGGTCGTGTCGGATTTAAAAAAATCATGGCGATTGTCAAAGCCAACGCGTACGGGCACGGCATCCTGGAAGTTACCCAGCAGGCGATCCGGAGCGGCGTGGAATATATCGGCGTTGGATTTTTAGAAGAAGGGATGTTCTTGCGGCAGCATGACGTCGACGCGCCGATTCTCGTGATGGGAGGTATTCTGGGTTATCAGGTAAAAAAATTCATCCAGAACGATTTGGAAATTACAGTCTCTTCGCTTGAATTGGCGCAGCACATCAACGATGAAGTTAAAAACACGAAAGCGCGCGTGCATCTGAAAATCGATACAGGGATGGAACGCATCGGCGTCTCGCACCAGCACGCCGTGGAATTTGTTACGTGTGTCGCACGTCTGCCCAATATCGAAATCGTCGGGATTTATTCTCATTTCGCGACGGCGGACGACGAGGACAAGTCCTTTGCTTATACTCAATTGCATCGGTTTACAGACGTGCTCGACACCTTGAAAAAAAACGGCTTGGACATTCCTCTTAAACACATGGCCAATAGCGGCGCGGTGTCGGACATTGAAAACAGCGTCATGGACATGGTCAGACCGGGCGTGGTTCTGTATGGGATGCTGCCATCGCCGCATGTTAAAAATAATTTATTGCTCAAACCGGTCATGACGCTTAAATCCAAAGTCGTTTTTATGAAACGCGTCAAAGCCGGAACCGGCATCAGTTACGGATTGAAATATTATACAAAAAATGAAACGAATATCGTTACGGTTCCGATCGGATACGGTGACGGGTATTCGCGCCTGTTAACCAACAAAGCCGATGTATTGATCCGTGGCAAACGGTATCCTGTTGTGGGCGCGGTGTGCATGGATCAGCTGATGGTCGACGTAGGAGATGACCGGATCCATATTGGCGATGAAGTCATTCTGATTGGAAAAACGGAAGGCGAAGAAATTACCGCCAATGAAATTGCAGCGAAGATGGGCACCATTCCTTACGAAGTAACGTGTATGATCAATGCCCGCGTGCCCCGCGTCTACATCCATGCTTGACAATGTTGCCTGTTTTGAATATCATTACACCGAAATTTTTTAATACATTATTATTTCATGAAGCGAATCTATTTAGACCACAGCGCTACCACGCCGGTTGACCAACGCGTGCTGGAAGCGATGCTTCCGTTTTTAACCGAAGAATTCGGCAATCCGTCGAGCTTGCACAGTTTCGGCCGCGCCGCGAAAGTTGCTCTCGAAGAAGCGCGTCAGAAAATAGCGTCCGTCATCAATGCTTCGCCGGGGGAAATCGTTTTCACCAGCGGCGGATCGGAAGCTGATAATCTAGCGATTGCCGGCGCCGCACGCGCCTATCGCGATAAAGGCAACCATCTGATTGCCAACCGGATCGAGCATCACGCCGTATTGCATATTTTTGAGGAACTCGAAAAAGAAGGATTCGAAGTCACGTACGTTGAATGCGACCGGTACGGAATGATTGAGCCGCAAACGGTTGAATCCGCCATTCGTCCGGATACGATCCTCATGTCGATTATGCACGTCAATAACGAAGTAGGAACGATTAATCCGATTCAGGAAATCGGCGCGATTGCAAAAAACAGAAATATTTTATTTCACACCGATGCGGTGCAAAGCTTTGGCAAATTACCACTCGACGTTAAAATAATGCCGTTCGATCTGATGTCGATGTCCGCACATAAAATTTACGGTCCGAAAGGTATCGGGGCTTTGTGGGTGCGGCGCGGCGTGAAACTGACACCGATCTTGTACGGCGGTTCGCAAGAACGCGGCCAGCGCGCCGGAACTGAAAATATCGCCGGTGCGGTAGGATTCGGAAAAGCGGCTGAACTTTGTAAATTGGAAATGGCTGCTGAAATGCCGCGCTTGAAACAACTTCAAAAACTTCTTTGGAACACCATTCAAAAAGAAATTCCCAATGTGCGGCTGAATGGACATCCTGAACAACGTTTACCAGGCCATCTGAATGTTTCGTTTAACGGCGCGGCTGGCGATGAATTACTGATTCACCTCGATCTTAACGGGATTGCAGTGTCGACGGGATCGGCCTGTACATCAGGCGCAGTCGGATTGTCGCATGTACTGAAAGGAATGAAAATTGAAACTCAATACGGGCGAGGAGCGGTACGAATGACGATGGGACGGTCGAGCAAAGAAGAAGATATTCCTTTGATCATTGAAGCACTGAAAAATAGCCTTTCAAAGCTTGCGAGTGAATAATTGGCGTTACGAAAGTCAAAACTCATAAATAAAAAAACTTTTGACTTTTGAGTTTTAATTCTATTTGGTGATCATTAATTTGCGTACGACAGCCTTCCCGTCCATTACGATACGATAGAAATACACTCCTGAAGCCACTTCTTTTCCCGCCAGATTTTTTCCCGACCATGTTTTAGTAATTGTTTGATTAAACGAAACCGATTCACTTTTTGCTAATTCGGTAACTTTTTCGCCCAGAACATTATAAATGCTGAGCGAATAGGATGAATTGGCTAACGACTTGAATGAGAACGAAACCATGGCGTTCGCCGGATTAGGATAACTTTTGAGATCGGTGATTGGAATGTTGGAGCCACCGGCAGAATAATTAATGATGCGCACGGCGTCCGGGATGCCGTAACCGATTTCATTATCCGGTTTCGAAGCCTGTGAAGAAGTATTGCGGATCGCATCGTAGAGATCTCTGGCCGACCAATCAGGATGCGCTTCGAGCGCGAGCGCTGCCAGACCGGCAACTAAAGGCGTCGAAAGGGATGTGCCGTCAAAATTATCGTAACCGGAATCATCGCCCACGGCGACGACGCGCACGAACCGGCCCAACGCCGCGATATCCGGTTTTTTGCGGCCGTCGGCTGTCGGACCGTATGAACTGAAATTAGCCTTCGAACTGTCGCCATTGACCGCGCCGACAGCGATCATTTTTTTCCCGTCGGACGGCGTTCCAAGATAACGTGCGCCGCGGCTTCCCATATTGCCGGCGGAATTAAAAACCAGAACGCCCTTGTCAAAAGCAATGTTAGTGGCTAAAGTCGTCAAGGCCGTTTTACCGTTAAGATCGGATAACGAATAATTGTCGACAGAATTTTCAAATTCGTCGAAAAAA
>JABWBZ010000219.1 GCA_013359335.1 bacterium | reverse complement strand
TCAATTCATTTTTTTTATCATCCTGCACGGGCCCTATTTTTTCGCATGTCGTTCCCGAGTCTTTCGTGGCTTTTTCACACACGGCTTCAAATGTCTCGCCCTCTCGGATAGACGAATGATATTGTTTAATTTTTTCGGCGTCATATGTACGAATCACGGCAAACGTGACGCCGTTCAAAGTCCTGAAATGCGAAGCATTCGTTTCATAATGATTTTTCAGCCGGTTTTCATCGTAATTTATCTTTTCATCAATATTGATTTTTTTAGCCAGTTCAATCATGCGCTCTCTCTGGAAACCGTTGACATAAACTTCTTCCTCAGCCGTTAATGACAATCCCTGGTTCGGTGCATGCGCTGCAAACACTCGTGTCGCGGCTATTTTCTTCAATCCGTCAGACATCACGGACGCATTGAGGGCAATTTTTTTCTTATTGTCACGCATGACTTCGATCAATTCGTCGATCACGACCGAACCGTCTTTGAAAGTGGCCAACTTGACCGTCCGTTCATCATTAGAAAAAACATTAGCAATGTCTTCCGGCAATCGGGTTGTCTGATATTTTTTCAAAAACAGATCGACGGATGATTGATCGATGGCGAAATTAAACGCGTTCAGCAAGCTGTCCGTAAAAACATTCAAACGAGCGGCGATCTCTTTGCGATGCGATTTCTCAAAGGAAAAAATCAGCCGGTCTTTGATACCGTTGCGCAATTCGTCGAGCGGTTTAATCTCTTTGGCCTCGCTCTTCCCTAACAATTTAAAAATATGATAACCCGATGTGCCTTCGACCGGTTTGGATACGGCATGAATGGCCAGTCCGGCAATCGTTTCCTGAAATGCCAGATCGATTGCGTCAAATTGAACCGAACCCAAATCGCCGCCGGCCATGTTGGATTCTTCGTCGTTTGAAAATTCTGCCGCGAAGGAATCAAATTTATCAGGTTGTGCAGTCAGAGCCTGATACAATGAATCGGCCAGTTTTCTCGCTTTCTCGCGCGACCGTGAATATTTGGTAGTTTGCATCAGGTTCATCTGGGCGCGAACTTCTGTATGGCCAATAAAAATTTGTTTCAAATGCCATTGGCTCTTGAGCCGGTCATAATAATCCTTTACCATCGTTTCAGAAATGAGCGGATAATAAACGTTAAGCCGCATTACTTTTTTATAAAGAATTTCTTCACGCCGGTCTCTGACTTTTTGTTTGACGGCAGCGTTATCATTCAATTTTTCGGCGGCTGCATATTTTGCAATCAGCGTTTCCTGGATCAAATTATCCAGAGCTTTTTTACGCTGTGACTCATCCGAAATATCGAGTTTTTTGTATTCGTCTCGTTTTATAAAACTTTTGAAATCGCCCAATCGAATGGTGTCATCATCAACGACAGCAATCGCCGTGCGTTCATCGTTTGGTTTCAAATTTGCAGGCTTCTCTTTGCCGCATCCCGCCAAGACAATCCATAATGCCGCACCAACGCCGAGTAACTTCATGACAACTCCAATTAGTTTATAGCTATAGGTTCTTTTTCGATCATTAATGTTTCCCTCGATGCTTCGAGCGATTGAACAAAATTCCTCACCATCGCCAGCCGCTCCCAATCGCTGACCGGTAAATCGTCAGAAATGATTTTTGCTTTTTGAACGTGATACCACGGAAATCCGATCGTTACCGTCAGATTTTTTTCGGTCTGATGCAATTTAAAATTATCCGACGCGGCCATTACCTTATTCATTTTGTTCCGAAACCGGTCGCTTTCCGTCTTTTCGGTAATCATTCTCTGATCGAAAGTCAAGGCATACTTGTGTTCATCGACCACCACGCGCTCGAAACCGAATTGCGCCGCGTACCATTTAATTTCAAGCGTCATCAAAAGGTTTTTAACCTCATCCGGCAATGTGCCGAACCGGTCGGATAACTCTTTTTCGATGGCTTGTAGGCTTTCAATACTGCGAATTTCCGACAACTCTTTATATATGCGCACACGCTCGGACTGGACGTTGACATAGTCTTCGGGAATATACGTATTGCAGTATACTTCCATGTGCGTCTGCAAAACCGGTTGAGGCGTCGCAAACAACCGATCGGTGACCGGTATATTGTGTTCGGTTTTTACTTCGGCAACCGCTTCTTCCAAAAGCTGGCAATACAATTCGAAGCCGACCGAATTGATAAATCCGCTTTGCTCGGAACCGAGTAAATTACCGGCGCCGCGTATTTCAAGATCGCGCATGGCGATCAGAAATCCCGATCCGAGATCGGTAAATTCCTCGATCGCTTGCAGACGTTTCAGCGAATCTTTCGCCAGCATCCCGAACGGCAGCGACAAAAGATAACAATAGGCCTGCCGTGTAGAGCGACCGACACGTCCCCGTAATTGATATAATTGCGCCAAACCGTACTGATGCGCCTGATCGATAATAATGGTATTGACGTTGGGAATATCGATGCCGTTTTCGATGATCGTGGTGGCGACTAATACGTCGTATTTCCTGTGCATGAAATCGTGCACGACGTTTTCGATCGCATGCGGCGTCATTTGCCCGTGGACGATCGCGAAGCGCGCCCGCGGAACGATTTGCCTGAGCGTATCCGTGACGCGTTCGATACTTTGCACGCGGTTGTGGACGTAATACACCTGCCCGCCGCGGTCGATTTCCTGCAAAATCGCGTCATGAATCAGGCGTTCATCAAATACTGTGATCTCAGTTTTGACAGGCAGGCGGTCGTGAGGCGGCGTATTCATGATCGACAAATCCCGCGCGCCCATCAACGAAAAATTAAGCGTTCTGGGAATCGGCGTCGCCGTGAGCGTCAGCGTATCGACCGTTGCGCGCAGCTTTTTCAGTTTTTCTTTGTGCACGACTCCGAAACGCTGCTCTTCGTCAATGATCAACAAACCGAGATCTTTGAAAATAACATCTTTCGATAAAAGCCGGTGCGTACCGATCAGAATGTCCGTCTCGCCTCGCTGAAGTTTTTCCAAAGCCTCTTTTTGTTGTTTCGTCGATTTAAAGCGCGACAACACATCGATCCTCACCGGAAATTCTTTCATCCTTTCCGAAAACGTTTCAAAATGCTGTTCGGCCAAAATGGTCGTCGGCACGAGCAGCGCAACTTGTTTGCTGTCTTGCACCGATTTGAACGCCGCGCGTAGCGCGACTTCCGTTTTCCCATAGCCCACGTCTCCGCAAACAAGCCGGTCCATCGGCGTGTCGGATTCCATGTCTTTTTTAATTTCCGCCGTCACTTTCGTTTGATCCGGCGTATCTTCAAACTCAAAAGACGCTTCTAATTCATATTGAATCGTGGAATCCTCAGCAAAAGCGTATCCTTTTTTTGATTGGCGCTCCGCGTATAATTTGATCAAATCCTGCGCAATATCCTTGATCGTTTTTTTGGTGCGGGCTTTGAGCTTTTCCCAATCGGCCGTTCCAAGCTTATTCAGCTTCGGTTCGACGCCTTCTTCTCCTGAAAATTTCTGAACACGCATAAAATGTTCAAGCGGAACGAAAAGCTTATCGCCATTTTGGTAAATCAATTTCAGGCATTCTTCGGTGTGTTCGCCGGAAGTTACTTTTTCCAATCCGATATATTTGGCAATGCCGTGATCGACGTGCACAACATAATCGCCAGGTTTGAGCGAACGGACATGACGAAGCGCCTGGGCGCTTTTAAATCTCCGGTGAGGACGATGGCGTTTGATCCGCCCGAAAATCTGGTGGTCCGTGTAAATGGCGGTACGGCTGTCGTCAAAATAAAATCCTTCGTGCAATTCACCGATGCCGATTTTATAATCTACGCCGGAAGCAGTTTGTTCCGTATCGAGCAATTCGTCCAGCCTTTCAAGCTGTCCCGAATTGTTGCATAAAATGTACGTCATCCATCCGGCGGAACGATTGTCGACGATTTTTTCGCGCAATAATTTCAAATGCCCGTTAAAAACTTCTGTCGTACGCGTCGCCATCGTCACACGTTCAAAAACTTTCCCGGAAATCCTGCAATGGTGGATTTGCTGGAATGATTGCCGGCGCCCATGAAGTTCGTCCGGAGGCCAATAAACGTCTTCATATAACAAAACGCCTGCATCGTTTTGATGGCGGGCCTTTTCGTAATATTTTTTTACTTCTTCCCAGTATTCTTCATTTTTTGCGGCAATCATATCCGGCTCATACGCGATGATCAAAGCTTTCGGATCGAGATAATCAAAAAAACTTCCATCAAATGTTTCCGCTCCGATTTCGCTTTTCGGATAAATATTGATTGCATCGACCATACCGACCGATCGCTGTGACATGACGTCGAATTCACGGATTGATTCGATGTCATTTCCGAAAAATTCAATACGGATCGGATTCTCGCGGGCAAAAGGATACACATCCAAAATGCCGCCACGTACGGCAAACGTTCCGACCTGATCGACCACGTCCTGCTTTTCGAAACCTAATCCCGCTAGCAGTTCAGTCAAATACACGAAATCAAACGCCGACCCGGTTTTTAATTCAATATGATACGATTTCAATTTTTCCGGTTTAGGAATTTTTTTCAACAACGCGCGTGCATGGGCGACGATCACGGCTGGCGCGCCCGACATCAATGTTTCCAAACATTCCTGGCGCAAATTGACGATTGCGAGGCTTGGCTCCTTGACGTCATACGGCAATATCTCGTTGTCGGGATAACACAGGATTTTCCGTTCCGGCCAGCGTTCCTGATCGCCGGATGTGGTAAGCAATTCCGTCAGATCGTCCAGCACGTTGGAATATTTTTCGAACTCGGCCGCGATCAGCACGATATGTTTGTGCGAATGCCATGCATGTTGGACGGCAATAGCCGAAAGCACATTATCCGACGACCCCCATAATCCTTCAACCGAAAGATTGTTACGCGATTGGAGTTGTTGTAAGAAATGGTGAACGTTTGGGGTAGGAAGTATTTTTTCGATAAACGACAAAACCATGATGCTCACAGAACGGCTTTACGAATTGACCGGTTCGCCGAAAAGCGTATGTCCCTCCGCGTGGGTTATTCGTACCATTAAATAATCTCCGATTTGATAATGGCTGCGTGGGATAATCACCACCAGCGACTGGCTGCTCCTGGCCGCAAAATGTTGATCCGATTTTTTGCTGATTTCCTCGATGAGTACTTCCCGCTGGCGGCCAATCTCAGCCTGAATCTTTTTCAATCCGATGGATCGTTGGAGTTGGATAATCTCCTGCAAACGCCTCGATTTAATGTCATCGGTTACATCATCAGGGAGAAGATATGCTTTGGTACCAGGCCTTGGCGAATAAGCGAATGTGAATGCCGAATGATATTCTACTTTTCTGAAAAGATCCATCGTCGCTTCATGGTCTTCTTCAGTCTCGGTTGGAAAACCGGTAATCACGTCGGTAGAAATCGCAACGTCCGGAATGATCGCGCGCGTCTTGTCGATCAGTTCAAGATACTCTTCGCGTGTATATGTACGATTCATCAAATCCAGAATCCGATTCGAGCCCGATTGAACCGGCATGTGAATTTGTTTGCAGATATTGGGCCGTTCGGCAATGAGATGCAGCAGGCGTTCGGGAAAATCTTTGGGGTGAGGCGAAGTAAACCGGATGCGTTTGACGCCGTTCACACCGCTGACGCGTTCCATCAAATGCGTAAAATCGCGCGCATCGTCTTTGTAAGAATTAACGTTCTGACCGAGCAGGCAGATTTCCGTGTAACCCTGATCGACGGCCTTTTTCACTTCATCGATAACACTCT
>JABWBZ010000218.1 GCA_013359335.1 bacterium | reverse complement strand
GCAGCAGGAAGCAGCCATTGCCTGGGTCAACAAAATGGCTGCTTATATCAAGGAGACATATCCGCCAGTTCAGCCAAGCATCGTACGCAACCTCAGTGGCGCACTTAATCAGCTACATTGGATCGTCAATTGGGAATCGCTGTCAGCTTGGGAAAAACATCGGGAAAAGTTGGCGCAAGACCCGAAAATTCATCAGATTGCGGCGGAAAACGAAGGGCTTTTTGTGAGTGAAACCATCAATCTGTATGAGACGGTTGTCTAAATCCTCGCCGTAACCAATCGACTTTTATACTGCGGTTGAAATGGGAACCGGAGTTTTGTGCAGCGGGGTAGAAACTCCAGTTCCCATTCAGAGCGGAGTATCGATGAACCATTGAGATATACAAGAAAGGTAGTTAGAAAATTTTTTTATCAAATATTTGTATGTTGCAAATATTTTAATCCCCTAAATCGAAGGAGGCATGTCATGGAATCCAAATCCCGGAAAGCTGTTTCGGACAGCGAGGAATATTTCAATGAAGTTGCAGACCGATGGAATGATGTACGTTTGACGCTGTTTTCGGACGGTGTACGCGATGCGGCGATCAAAGCTGCCGACGTTAAACCAGGGCTTCTCGCCGCCGACATCGGCGCAGGCACCGGCTTTATCACGGAAGGACTTGTGAAAAAAAATCTACGCGTCATCGCCGTCGACCAGTCACCCGCAATGATGGACGAAATGAAAAAACGATTTGGCCGCCTCCGTAACGTCGAACTTCGAGTCGGCGAATCGGCTGATTTACCAATCGAATCGGGATCGGTCGACTATGTTTTTGCCAACATGTACCTGCATCATGTCGAATCCCCGTACGATGCCATCAAAGAAATGGTTAGAATTTTAAAGCCTGATGGAAAGTTGATTATCACTGATGCCGATGAACATACGTATGAATTCCTCCGAACTGAACAACATGACCGATGGCTTGGATTCAACCGAAGCGACATTCTAACGTGGTTTAAAAATGCCGGATTAACTGAAGTGAAGGTCGATTGCACCAACGAAAACTGCTGCCCTACTTCTGAACATTCCGGAGAAAAAGTTGAAATCAGCATTTTTGTAGCAACCGGAAAAAAAAAGAAATAAGCAAGGATACAGCCATGGATAATAACCGTCAGAAAATTCTGGCTGACGAATTTTTAGCGCTGCACCATGCTCCGTCGATTTTGTTTCTCCCCAATGCGTGGGACGCTGCAAGCGCAAAAATTTTCGAGATCGAAGGCTTCAAAGCGATTGGCACGACGAGCGCTGGTATTGCAGCCTCGATGGGATATGCTGATGGACAACACATGAGTTTGAGCGAAAATATAAGCGTCGCTCATCGCATCATTCAGAATACCTGCCTGCCTGTGAGCATTGATTTGGAGGCTGGCTATGCAGACTCTGTTAGAGGTATAGCTGAGTCGGCGCGAAAAGCCTTGAATGCCGGTGCGGTCGGAATTAACATCGAAGACAGCCGGCATGGATCACTATTAGATAAGACAATGCAGCAAGAAAAAATCAAAGCAATTCGCGAGTTGGCAACGGCAGCCGGCGTTCATTTGTTTATCAATGCGCGAACGGACAGCTATATGATTCTGGATGATCCTGCTGAATGTTTACGGCTATCCATTGAACGCGGCAATGCATACAAAGAAGCCGGCGCGGATGGTATATTCGTTCCTGACGTCGGCTTACTCGACCGAAAGGCCATCGCAATTCTCGCTAAAGAAATCAATGCGCCTCTGAATATTCTTGCCGGCACAACCACTCCACCGATTTCAGAGCTTCAGAATTTAGGCATCGCGCGCGTCAGCGTCGGTCCACGGCCGATGAGAGCGTTATTAAGTTTTCTGAGAAAAATGTCGCAAGAGTGGTTGAGCGATGGAACTTATAAACTCATGTCCGAATCGACCATTTCGTATTCGGAAGTTAATGGGTGGTTTACACGATAAAAACACCGAAAAGACTTCCGTGCGCATTTTTGTCATACTGATTTGAGTTTCGGTTGTTTTATTGAGAGAATTAAATAAATTTGTGACAGCTAATTCTCTGGAGCCGGAGTAAGCTTCATGGCACTCGTGGTTTTTTTAAGAGGCATCAACGTTGGCGGTCACCGATCTTTCAGACCGTCGAAACTTGCCAAACAATTGAAACATCTTGATGTGGTCAATATCGGCGCGGCTGGGACTTTTATCATTCGGAAACGTGTCGGCGTTAAACGATTAAAATTTGAATTCGCCCGCAGACTTCCTTTCGATGCCGAAATCATGATCTGTAAAGGACGGGAAATCACTGAACTAATATCGCGTAATGTTTTTTTGAGTTATCCGCCACGACCCGACGTTGTACGTTTCGTGAGCATTCTTTCTAAGAGCCCGCGCTTAAAACCGGCGCTGCCCATAAACTTTCCTTCCGCAGGCAAATGGTTATTGAAAATTCTCGCTCAGGAAAATCGATTCGTTTTCGGTTTGTACCGGCGCCACATGAAAGTAATCGGCTATCTCGGCGCACTGGATCGTGCGTTCGGCGTTCCCGTCACAACGCGTAACTGGAATACGATCGCTGCCATTACGAAAACGTTGAAAGACAAACGACTCGGGAAACCCGCTTACTGAATTTTAATTGTACGCACTCGTCGATTTTCCAATAACGAAGGCGGAAGATGCATCGTAATGGAATCTTTGAGCGCTTCAACCAATCGTGATTTGACAAAATCCCTGTGCGTAACTAAACTGACTTCCCGCGCCGGTACGGGTTCTTTGAATGGCCGCAATTTTTTCTTTTGACTGCGTGTCAATGTAAGCGTGGCCAATTCAGGAAGCACGGTCAGTCCGTTATTACTTTCCACCATCCGCATCAGCGTTTCCAAACCGCCCGCCTCATAATCCAATTGCTGTTCCAGCCGCGAAGACCGTTTCAATTCGCATAAATTCATGATTTGCGAACGCAGGCAATGCCCTTCTTCGAGCAACCAGAGATGATCGGGATCGATATCCGAAGCCAATACGTATTTTTTCCGGTAAGCTTTTTCCGAAGCCGATGTATACACCCACAATCGCTCGTAAAAAAGCGGGCGTTCGGTAATCGCGTTATCCAACAACGGCGTGACCAACAATCCGGCGTCTAATTTATCCTGCTTCAATTTTTCGGCGATCTGGGGCGTGATCATTTCGGTGATGACTAATTTGACCGCAGGATAACGTTTGAGAAAAGATTCTAAAAAGAGCGGGATAAGATACGGTGCAAGAGTGGGAATGATACCCAGGCGCAACACGCCGCTGATTGTACTCTTGAGGTCTGCCACCACTTCGGGAATGCGGTGCATTTCCTGCAAAACCTTCCTGGCATGACCCACCACGGCTTCGCCGATTTCCGTCGGCACGACGGGCTGCCGCCGGCGGTCGAATAGTTTGACGCCCAATTCTTCTTCCAATTTCTGAATCATCATGCTCAACGTCGGCTGAGACACAAAACAGGCTTCAGCGGCTTTCGCAAAGTGCCGGCACGTATCCACGGCCACAACATATTCCAATTGTTGTAAAGTCATAGGTATCCTAATAGATAATATCTATCATAATATAGAAAAGATCGTTTTGATTTATCAAACATTTTTTGTGACTATACTAAAAGTTTATTTAGTTATTTTTACTGGCAAGACAGCCTGTGGGGGAATGAAACCTATACCGGCGTCAGTCAAAGCAGCTTTTGAACCCATATATGTAAATTAATTCTAACTCTCAGGCACACATACAACCAACTACGGGAGGAAATCTCATGAGTAACGAAAGCAAGTGCCCATTTCACACGGCCGGCGGCGGCACATCGAACCGCGATTGGTGGCCGAATCAATTAAACCTCAAAATTCTTCACCAGAATTCTTCTTTGTCCAATCCCATGGGCAAAAAATTCAACTACGTGAAAGAATTTAAAAAACTCAACCTGCAGGTTATCAAAAAAGATCTGTACGCGTTAATGACGGATTCGCAGGATTGGTGGCCAGCGGATTACGGTCACTACGGCGGACTTTTTATTCGTATGGCATGGCACAGCGCCGGCACGTACCGTATCGGTGATGGCCGTGGCGGCGCCGGAAGAGGCACGCAGCGTTTCGCCCCGCTCAATAGCTGGCCGGATAACGCCAATCTCGATAAAGCACGCCGCTTGCTCTGGCCGATTAAACAAAAATACGGCAATAAGATTTCCTGGGCCGATCTCATGATCCTTGCCGGCAATTGTGCCTTGGAATCGATGGGTTTCAAAACTTTCGGTTTCGGCGGCGGGCGCGAGGACGTGTGGGAACCTGAGGAAGATATTTACTGGGGAACGGAGACGGAATGGCTCGGCGACAAGCGTTATCAAGGTGAACGGGAACTCGAGAATCCTCTTGCCGCGGTGCAGATGGGATTAATTTATGTCAATCCGCAAGGGCCTAACGGCGAGCCGGATCCGATCAAATCGGGCCGCGATATTCGCGAAACGTTCGCGCGGATGGCGATGAACGATGAAGAAACGGTTGCGCTCACGGCCGGCGGGCACACGTTCGGTAAAGCGCACGGCGCAAGCTTAGAATCCAACGTCGGGCGTGAACCCGAAGCCGCGCCGATCGAAGAACAAGGTCTCGGATGGATCAACAAATATGGAAGCGGCAAAGGCGATGACACGATCACGAGCGGCATCGAAGGCGCGTGGACGCCGAATCCTACCAAATGGGACAACGGGTATTTCGACATGTTGTTTGGTTACGAATGGGAATTAGTCAAGAGCCCGGCCGGCGCATGGCAATGGCTTGCCAAGGACGTGAAAGAAAAAGACATGGTTCCTGGCGCGCACGACAAGTCCAAAAAACATCGGCCCATGATGACCACCGCCGATATGGCCATGAGAATGGACCCGATCTACGAACCGATCTCACGCCGCTTTCATCAGAATCCTAAAGAATTTGCCGATGCATTCGCTCGTGCATGGTTTAAACTGACGCACCGCGACATGGGCCCACGCTCGCGGTATCTCGGCGCGGAAGTGCCGGAGGAAGAACTGATCTGGCAAGATCCCATTCCGGAAGTCGATCATAAATTAGTCAATGAAAAAGACATCGCGGCGCTCAAGAAAAAGATTCTGGCCTCAGGCCTTTCCATTTCGCAATTAGTTTACACGGCCTGGGCGTCTGCATCCACGTTCCGTGGCTCGGATAAACGCGGCGGCGCGAACGGTGCGCGTATTCGTCTCGCACCGCAGAATAACTGGGAAGTCAATCAGCCTGAACAATTGAAAACCGTGTTGCAGAAATTAGAAAAGATACAAAAAGACTTCAATAAGACCGGCGGCAAAAAGAAAATTTCGCTCGCCGACCTGATTGTTCTCGGCGGAAACGCCGCGATCGAACAAGCCGCTAAAAACGCCGGCCATGATGTGACGGTGGATTTCACGCCGGGACGTACGGACGCGAAGCAGGAGCAAACCGATGTGGCGTCATTTGCCGTACTCGAACCGTATGCCGACGGATTCCGCAATTATCTCAAAAAAGAATACAGCGTTCCCGCTGAGGAACTTTTGCTCGACAAAGCGCAATTGCTCACGCTGACGGCTCCGGAAATGACGGCGCTCGTCGGCGGGTTGCGTGTATTAAACGCCAACTACGGCCAGTCCAAACACGGTGTTTTCACAAAAAATCCCGAGACGCTGACCAACGACTTTTTTGTGAACTTACTCGACATGCGCACGGCGTGGAAAGAAGTATCGAAAAATCTTTTCGAAGGCC
>JABWBZ010000010.1:26178-29112 GCA_013359335.1 bacterium | reverse complement strand
ACCGTGTTTGATTTCCGGATGTTTGAGCAGATAATTGACCGCGTCCATGATTTCCGCCACACCGGCTTTATTATCGGCGCCGAGCAACGTCGTTCCGTCGGCCGTAATGATATCGTAACCGATCATGTTTTGCAAATCAGGATTATTTTTCGCTTCGATCACCTGGTGAGGATCTTTGGGAAGCGGAATATCGCCTCCCCGATAATTTTTGTGGATGATCGGTTTGACTTTCGCGCCCGTCACGGCCGGCGACGTATCGACATGTGCAATGAAAGCGATCGGCGCAACTTTCTTTTTTGTATTCGCCGGCAAAGTCGCCATCACGTATCCCCATTTGTCCATGGCAGCGTCTTTCAAACCCATTTTCTTGAGTTCTTTCGCCAGATCACGCGACAAAATTTTTTGTTTCGCCGTGCTCGGAAATGCCGTGGATTCATCGTCGGATTGCGTATCGTATTTAACGTATTTCAAAAAACGATCGACGCAGGTAAAGGTGTATTTCGGATCAAACATAACAACCTCCGGAGTATATTTAACACTAAGACACTCATGCTTTTTTGGTTTCAAAGAGCGACTGACTAAGCAATATCAAATACTTCAATATAAAATGCCATGACATACATCAGTTAGTGTTATTTTCGAAAAATAACACTTGTAGCCCCAGCTTATACATAGCATCAAGAATTTTTATCGTAATCCACATTCATTTGAAAACTTAAATACCATTTTTTTCTCTTAATCCTTAGTGGATTAGTGTTGAATAGCGTTTTGACCCGTTAATTCTCTTGCGTAATTCGCATTCATGCTCTAACTTGCGCTGTTTAAAAAATCAACATTCAAGTCCCAATCAATACAAGGATTGTTGTCATGAAAAAACTGATTCTTCTTCCGTGGACCCTATTATGGATATCCTGTTCTTCTTCAATTCAACCCGATCCGATTGATCATGATGAACATTCGTTTGCACGACCGGAAGAAGTGGTGGTCACGCATCTAGACTTGGATATCGAAGTCAATTTCACCAAAAAAGAATTGACCGGCAAAGCAAGCCTTTCAATCAAGAATAAAAAAAATTTCAGGCAATTGCATCTTGACACACGCGGATTGGCGATTCATAAAGTTACGATAGGCAAGGAAGAAAAATCAACCGCATTTCAACTTGGCAATCCGGTTCGGTATCTTGGCCAGGAACTGATCATCGACATCGAACCGTCGACGGATTTGGTCAATGTTTATTATAGCACGGGCGCTGAGGCCGATGCGCTGCAGTGGCTCGAACCAGCTCAAACTGCCGATAAAAAACATCCTTTTCTTTTCACACAATCACAAGCGATTTTGGCGCGTACATGGGTGCCATGCCAGGATAGCCCGGGCATTCGCATGACGTATTCCGCCAGAGTTAAATGCCCCACTGAGCTTTGGGCCGTTATGAGCGCTGAAAACGACACGGTCAAAAACGACGAAGGAATTTACACATTTAAAATGACGAATCCCATCCCGGCTTATCTTCTCGCGCTGGCGGTCGGCGATTTGAAATTTCAATCGCTGGGACAACGAAGCGGAGTTTATACCGAACCGTCCGTACTGGGCCGAGCCGCGTATGAATTGGCCGATACGGAAAAAATGATCGAAGCGGCAGAAAAATTATACGGGCCGTATCGCTGGGGACGTTATGATCTGATCGTGCTTCCGCCGAGTTTTCCATTCGGCGGCATGGAGAATCCGCGCCTGACGTTTGCTACGCCGACGATTCTTGCCGGCGACCGATCGTTGGTATCGCTGGTCGCGCATGAACTGGCCCACTCGTGGTCGGGCAATTTGGTTACGAACGCTACGTGGAACGACTTCTGGCTTAACGAGGGGTTTACATGTTATTTTGAGCGCCGTATCGACGAAGCGGTGTTTGGAAAAGAATTTGCCGAAATGGAAGCGAAATTAGGCGAACACGACTTGCTGGAGCAAATCAAGGAATTCGGCCCGGACAGCGCCGATACGCGGCTTTGGCTTAATCTTCACGGCCGCAACCCGGATGATGCGGGCTCCGATATTGCGTACGATAAAGGATACTCGTTCTTGAGGTTGATTGAAGAAAAGGTCGGGCGAGACCGGTTCGATCAATTTCTCAAAAAATATTTCAACACGTTTGCGTTTCAGTCGATGACTACGAAAAAATTTATCGCTTATCTCCGCGAAGAATTGATCCAAGGTGATTTGGAATTAGAAAAGAAAATCCGCATCGATGAATGGGCTTATCAAACCGGTTTACCTGATAATTGCCCAAAGCCGCAATCGGATGCTTTTACCAATGTCGAAGAACAAGTTCGTTCATGGATGACCGGCAAGCCTGCCAAAGAATTAATGTCTACGAATTGGTCGACACCGGAATGGAGACATTTTTTGAGAAGTTTACCGGCTACAATGAAAAAAACTCAAATGGATGAACTCGACGCAGCGTTTAAATTTTCGAAAAGCGGTAATTCGGAAATAATTTTTGAATGGCTGAATCATGTGATCGTCAATAAATATGAAGCAGGTTACCCGCAACTGGAAACATTTCTGACGTCCATGGGCCGCAGAAAATTTCTGAAACCTTTGTATCAAAAATTGGCCGAAACGCAAGATGGACTGCAAATGGCTAAGAAAATTTACGCCAAAGCGCGTCCAATGTATCATGCCGTTTCGACTTCTACTATCGACGAAATTCTTAAATGGAAAGCTTAATAAATTGGAATAGTGAAAAAAGTATGATCAACTGCACTTTTTAATTGAGTAATGTCAAAATAACGACACGCGTTAATATTTTGACGTCAATATATTGACTGTAAAAATGACAAATTAATCTAAACTTTTTATTTTCAATCGATATCCACATAATTATGTGGGCACGCCAATTGCTACTACAAAAGTGGCTTTTTATGACTTTTCGACTCTCAC
>JABWBZ010000010.1:0-26163 GCA_013359335.1 bacterium | reverse complement strand
TATTTTTTTTAATTTATTCATACCACTGTAACCCTGCTTAAAATGAAGTTACCCCTTGAGGGAAATGGCGTGCATGGCCCGCGTGTGGGGCAGGTCGTGCAATCAGGATTAGCAAACGAAAGTTTAATCCGCATTCTGGTGGTTGACGACGACGAAGCATCCGGTATGACCATTGCGCTGATGCTTAAAACGGCTAATTACGAAATTTTTAGCGCGTCAAATGCTTTTGAAGCTTTGAAAATATTCGATGAAACGCCGGTGAATATGGTCATCACCGATCTGGCAATGCCGAAAATGTCCGGATGGGATTTGATCGCTGAACTGCGAAAACGTTCTAATGAAATTCCGATTTTTCTTTTGACTGCGTCGGCCGAATTGACCTTAATCGAAAACAATGATCGTGTGAAGCAATTGGGAATCAATGACGTGCTTTTGAAGCCAATTCGTATGAAGGATTTGCTTGCGCGCGTGGAGCCTTTTGCAAGAAAATATACGCCGTCTCAACCGGCGTAATCATCAGCCCTCCCTTTCCCCTTTCTTATAGTGAGAACCAATACGATTGAATCGAAAGATTCAGTCGTATTTTTATTTTCCTACGATAGAGAGCAACATATGTTGAAGTATATTCATATCAGATCCATGATCGATCCGAAATCGGGATCAAAGAGGCGTTTATAAGTACGTACGGCAAAGCCGTCGGTCATCCCCGCTATGTAATCGCATATGAGACGAGCCCGTTGACGAATATCTTTTTCGGCACGAACGTATTTTTCGGTATGACTCGGCAGGAGAACCGTACTGGAATCGGGACAAATAAGATAATGTTCGGCAAACGATTGAAAAAGTTTACGTATCATGTAGTCGGCTTTATACTCCAACTGGTAAATCTGCGGCGACCAGAAAACGAGTTCCCGCGAAATGGCGCCATACAAATCCGATTCAGCTCGCACGGCCGGTTCAATTTCGAGCCTGTACGCATACCGTTTCGTATGCCCGCTCATAAAATTGCGATCTTCAACAAGACTGCACGCTTTGATGAATTCACCGATCTTACGGCTGAAAACCCGGCTGAGCTTGCGCGTTTTAACAGCCGCCGCCAATTCGGAAATATTACGCGCGCTATCGCCGGTTAGTTTTTTTTCCAGCGCCCATTTTTCAATTTTTTCAATCGTAATTAAACCCGACGTAATTCCGTCGACCAGATCGTTCAGTGAATACGCCGTATCATCCGCCCAGTCCATGATCTGACATTCAATGCTGCGGAATTTATTCAACTGTGGTTTCAATTCATCCGGTACGTCCGATGCCGAAAAAATAAACCTAAGATAGCGCTGCTGTTCATCGTATAAAAAATGATTTTTCGGCGGCCGCCCGCCCGTTTTCATTTCCGAATACAGTTTTTTGTATTTCATCACGCCGTCGACAAACGCCCGCGTAGGATTCATCCCTTCACGTCCGTTCTCGCCTGAGTAAATCGACTCCGTGATGATACGCAGCGTCTGCGCATTGCCTTCAAATCCGCCGTACGGCTCCATCAGTTGATTGATCGTCGCTTCACCGGCATGCCCGAACGGCGGATGCCCGATATCGTGCGCCAGGCACACCGCTTCGACCAGATCGGAATCGATGAAATAATCGTCACCGAGAAAATCGCTTTCTTGTTTAAGATAATTGCATATCGATCTCCCGATCTGGGCGACTTCGATGGAATGCGTCAACCGCGTACGATAAAAATCGTATTCGCCCGAAAAGAAAACCTGCGTCTTCGCCTGCAGTCGCCGGAACGACGAGGTATAGATAATCCGATCGCGATCCTGTTGAAACGCCGTTCGTACATGCTGCGAGCGCGGCTCGTCGGGATGAACCAACTCCGTATCGAACTCGTTATAAAATGTATTGTTCATACGTTGCACCTGCAAGCGCTGGATTAATCGATTAATCCCATTTAATCGAATATGTTGGTAGAACATCCACGGCGATGTCTTTGACAGCGTCAAGACTGGCCTGCAATTGCGGCGATGTATAAGCCCATTGATCGAAAAACGCCTTAACTTTCTTCGTATCACCGTCGCCTAAAAGCATCAATAAATCAGTTGCTAAGTCTTTGATACCTGAACGCATTTTGTCGAACTCTACCGACCATCGTTTGGTCGCTTCGTCGTAGCGAATCGCCCCTTTTTGAGTCAAATAATTGAGAGCAACAAACGATGCTTTTCCGTGAGCCTGATTGGCGCCGAATCGGATCGAACGGAAAAGAGTTCCGAGATACGACACATAAAAATATTTTTCTTTTTCTTTTTCGACAACGCCTTTATCCATAAGATAGACCAGCGAATGCATACCGGCAATGTCGGCTTTGGCTTCTTCCAGTGCGTTATAATCCGGACCGATCGCGGCATTCACGGACATACCTTTATTGGAACCGGTTTTTACAACCCGCGGCCCGACGGCGTGGCAAATTTCATGCATGAGCACAAATTGAAAAAAACCTTGTTCGGAAAGATAGTGAGTCTGCGCCGTGTCGATCAATCGCATGCTCACCGGACGAATGATCGTATTGAACCGGGCTTCCAGCATATTTTTCCAAAATGTTTTTTTCGTTCCTTTTTTTGCATGGACTTCCGCGTCGTTCGGCAGATTGGTGGCCACAGCCTGATAAGCGACAATGGCTTCGCCGGCGCGATAGATATCCCGGACAATGACGAATTTGGCCGTTAAACCTTCTACCACCGATTTATATTCTTTCGGTACCGGAAGATTTTCTTCCATATCTTTCAGATATTTTTTATACACTTCCAATTTGGCTGATTCTTCCTGATCGATGATTTCAATATAAGCTTCATATTTGGCTTTAACGCCTTTGATGCCGTCGGCATAGGTTTCATACGGCCCGAATACAAGATCGAACTTCGAACTATTCATGTCGATCCATGCGACATCGGCATCGAAATAATTATCGGTAGCCAGCGACTGCGCTTTAAGGCGCAGAACTTTTGCAAACGACGAATCGTCCGATAAATCGGCACATTCATTGAGTAGAGCCGCAATTTTATCGATATAGGGTTTATATTCTTCGTGATAGCGTACCGCTTTATATCCACCCTTACCGTCTTCACGAATCACAGTATAAGGATACATGAATTCTTTCTTTTGGTCTTCAGGCAATGTCGCCAGATATTGATCAAATTTTTCGCTTGTCATTCCATTGGGATAAAATTCCTGACCGGGATAAAAATTCTTTTGTCCGTAAAACGTGGCGTTATCATTCAAAGCTTCCCAAGGCCCGGCATTGCGCTTGACTAATGTTAACAGTTTTTCCGCAACCCGGTTGTTTTTGATTTGAGACAGGCTGTCGCGGAGTTGCAAAGCATATTTTGACGTCTGTTGCCAATAAATCGTATCGAGATAATCGGCCGCCTGAATGAGTTTCTTCAAGATCGTTTTGTCTTTTTCGTTATAACCGCTGGCGTCAAAAACCATAGGATAAGGCGCATATTGCGATAAATACTGATCCAACTGTTTTTCATTGATGCCGGCATGATCGAGAGGTTGACTACAAGCCGCAGCAAGGCACACGCTCAGAACCAAAAGAAATGACTTCATGCATAACTCCTGTTAAGAATGATGATTAAATAATGAGATAGAATTATACTTAATTATTAAAAATCATTTTTCGACGATAAATCGTCCGTTCATCGTTTTGTAATGCGCCGGTTGAAACGTGCACATAAACAAATATTCGCCCGGCGGCGGCGCATCAAATTCGATTTTAACGGTTTGCCCAGGATCCGCCAGCGGAGTGTGCGCGATCAATCCGGGTACTTGCGGAATATATTGACTCGCTTCGCCGGCTTTGAACGCAAGTTCGCCGACGCGATCAAGCGCCTTGGCGCGCGGTTCGCCTTGTAAATCATAAATCAAAACGTTGTGTTTCATCGTCGGTAACGTCGATTGATTGATTAACGTCAAAATAACATGAGTGTCCGCTTTAACACGAAGCTCATCCTTGTCGAATTTCATTTCATCGCCCGGTACCGTGATCGTCACTTCAGCTGGAGCCCGCCCGCCACAACTCACGGCAAAAATTATACTGATAAGGAAAAGAAATAAACGCATACGCCTCTCCTTTCCTGAAATTATATAAACAATCGAATGATCGATTAATCGGTAAACGCCATGCAATATTCAAAAGTTAATCCGAATTTGCAATTTGAATTTAGGATAAAATCGATATTTAACTGTTCATAAGGATAGCGGAAAAATAAAAAAACACGCGGAAATTTCGCGTGTTTTAAATTTTGAATTCGCAATTTCAATTTCAATTCATTTCGGGCTGATCATTTTTTCCGGACGAACGATTTCGTCAAACTTTTCTCCGGTCAGCAATCCTAATTTGATCGCCGCTTCGCGCAAGGTGATGTTTTCTGCGTGCGCTTTTTTGGCCACTTTGGCAGCATTGTCGTATCCGATGTGCGGATTGAGCGCTGTCACGAGCATGAGCGAATGATCGAGATGCTTTTTAATCTGATCGGCGTTCGGTTCGATTCCAGCCGCGCAATGTTCATCGAAGGAATCGCACGCATCGGCCAGCAAGCGGATCGAGTTCAATAAATTAAAAATCAACACCGGTTTGAATACGTTCAATTCAAAATTCCCGGAGGCGCCGGCAAAATTGATTGCGGCATCGTTGCCCATCACCTGCACGCACACCATGGTCATCGCTTCACTTTGCGTCGGGTTGACTTTACCGGGCATGATCGAACTGCCGGGTTCGTTGTCCGGGATATGAATTTCGCCGATGCCGCATCGTGGCCCGGACGCCAGCCAGCGTATATCGTTGGCAATTTTCATAAGCGAGGCTGCGAGCGTTTTCACTGCACCGCTCGCGAATACGATCGCATCATGAGCGGCCAGCGCTTCGAATTTATTCGGCGCCGTACGAAACGACAACCCTGTAATCGCTGCAATGTGTTTGGCTCCTTTGACGGCAAATTCAGGATGCGTATTGAGCCCAGTACCGACCGCTGTTCCACCCAACGCCAGATCATACAATCCGTCAAGCGCAAATTCAATTCGCTTGAGATCGTTGTCCAATTGCTGCACGTACCCGGAAAATTCCTGTCCCAAAGTCAGCGGAACAGCATCCATCAAGTGCGTGCGGCCGATTTTGATAATATCGTTGAAAACCTTGGCCTTGCCGTCCAACGTTTTACGCAATTTCATCACCATCGGAATCAGGCGATGTTTGATTTGTTCGGCCGCGGCGATATGCATTGCCGTAGGAAAAGTGTCGTTCGATGATTGCGCCTTATTGACGTCGTCGTTAGGATGAATGGGTTTTTTGCTGCCCAATTGCCCCCCGGCCATTTCGATCGCGCGATTAGAAATCACTTCATTCGCATTCATATTGGTCTGTGTGCCGCTTCCCGTCTGCCATACTACGAGCGGAAAATGTTCGTCGAGTTTACCCTCGATCACTTCATCCGCTGCGCGAATGATCAGATCGGCTTTATCCGACGGCAGCGTTCCGAGTTCCCTATTTGTCATCGCCGCCGCTTTTTTCAAAACGCCCAGCGCGCGGATCAGTTCGCGCGGAAACCGGTCGCCGCCGATTTTAAAATTCATGAGCGAACGCGCCGTCTGCGCGCCGTAATATTTATCAGTCGGCACTTTCACCTCGCCCATGCTGTCGGTTTCAATACGATAATCCATATTTCAATAACTCCGATTTGAATATTAGCCGAAAAGCGCATCCAATGTGTCAGGCTCAATCATCGGCTCTGATTAAGTTCATGGTACAATATAATTCCAAAGAATAATTTTCGCACGAATTATTTTTTTGATATTCCGGCAGGACGGTAATTATTTTTTATTGATGAAATAAAAGAAAGGAAGTGAAAAACCGAGTCCGCCAAGCAGGCTTAGACCGACAAATACTTTCCATGAATACCGGCCGAGTGGATTTTGAAAATACCACCATGCAATCAACGCAGTTGCCATCAAAGCATCGATCATGAACGCCACAGCCAGAGAGTTATTCACCACTTCCGATAGCGAACGGAATTCGACAACCACGTAATAGAGAAAAATTCCGTTCGGTACCAGTAATCCAAATAAGGATATCGCGAGTAAGATCGTTTTTTGAATGCCGGTCATTACTTACATTCCGCATCCACTTCATACCAGATGCCGTCGCATGTCCACACGCCATTGACCTGTTTTTTTTCCATATAATACACGTAAAAATGATTTTCAAAACACGTCTCAAAACCGCCGGCACAGACTTCCATCAGATGCGCCGCTTCGTTGTCGCGGTCTTTTTCTTTTTTGAGAATATCGTTCAATGCATTCAGAATTCCCTGGCTCGTAACGTCGCCTTTGATTCTCATCAAAGTATTGTCCTGATAAACCAGAAATTCATTATCGCGTTTCATCGGCACGTACACCGCCGCCAAGCCCATTTTCTTCAGCCGTTCTTTGACATTTTTCATTTCCTGACGGTCTTTTTCGCTCAATACTTTTTTCTTTTCAGCTTCTTCCTTGAGCATTTGTTCTTCTTTTTCTTTAGCTTTTTTTTCTTCTTCCAATTGTTTCAGCGATTCTTCCTTCGCTTTTTTCTCTTCATGTTGCTCATTTTGTTTATCGGTTTTGACGCTCGATTTTTGACCGCCGCATCCCATTAAAGCAATTAAACCGATCACGATCAGCCAAGTATACGTTTTCATAAATATTTCTCCTGCTGGTTTTCTTAATTATACAAGAAACTTGCTTTAGGCCTATTTTTTTAATCCGACTCCCGATCCCCATCGGAAGACTCGGGTTGCTGCGATTTTGGCAAATAAAACGGCGTCGTCAGCGCTTCGTATTTGATTTTACGCATTGTTTCCGTTATGCGCAATTGTTTGGATTGGCTCACGTAATACAATAACCCCAAAAGCAACACGGTCGCAACGCCGCCGCCTTCGAGGCCGTACTGTCCGCCTGTAATCCACTCCGGATTTCCTTTAACCGTTTTAAACAGCGAAAAAGCCGTCACAATCCCGCTTACCGGGGCGCCGATCATATAACTTTGAATAAATTGGTAACTAAAATGCAGCCCCAACGGCATCCATAACGAACGCGTCCGAAAATACATAATGCAAAAAATAAAACCAAACAACGCTGTATTGATCACCGGCAATATCGTTCCTTGCGAAGACAATCCTTGAAAAACGCCGTAACAAATCGATGTGAAAATCGTCGCGGCAATATTGCCAAGACCCTCCGACATCGTTTGCATCACGTAACCGCGGAAAATAAGCTCGTTGAACATGGACGCGCAAAACCACAACCCGATCGATATCAGTGTGCCGACGGCGGCCGTTGAAAATGCCGACGTCGTCGCCTGGATGGTCACATATCCTCCGATCCACAAAAAAAATAAAACGGCCAAAGCGAAAACAGCGCCCGTCAAAACTCCGAACAACAATTCGCGTTTCCATTCGCCGTGAAAGGCTAGCCCGACCGATTTGAATTTCCGTTTGTCAAGAATTTTCAGCGACAGCCACGTGTAAAAAAGAGCGACCGCCGCAAGCCCAGCCCAGATTACCAGTTGATTGATATCACGCTGAAGTTCCGATGCATGTGCGGAAAGTTGAGCGGCCAGTTTCGAAAAAAGCAGATTAGTTGTGGTTACCAACAAAATAAAAAAGAAGAGAACGCGCCAGAACCATTTAAGCTGGTAAATTTCATTAAGAAAAATCGATGACCATCTTCCGAAATGAGCCATAGGATTTCCTGAGTTTATGGACGTTGCCTCGTTGGAAGATCGATGTCTTCAAACACATCCGTACTGTCGGCCGCATACCCTTCAATGTATTGGGCCGCCTCACCGGTAATACGCACCTGCACCGGCGTCAACCGTTCCATCTGCTCTTTTGTAATCACGGAATCCTCATAGAGCAATTTGACCATCAGGTTCATGAGGTTAACTTCTGCGCTTTTAGGAACGCCGTTATCGAAATACCGTCCATACTTTTTCGGATTGGGAATAATCGTAGCGAGAAAAACCGCCTCCGGCACGGACAACTGTGCCGGTAATTTCTTAAAATAAAATTCCGATGCGCGTCCGATGCCGTACACGTCCGGTCCCCATTCGATAATATTCAGATAAATTTCGAGCAATCGTTTTTTGTGGTTTTCTTTGATCTTATTGCGGTCGAGCATTTTCTCGCGATTGATCAGCCACGTGAGTATCAATTCCTGAAATTTTCTGGAAATCGTTTTTTCACGTGAAAGATAAATATTTTTGACAAACTGCATGGAGATTGTACTGGCGCCTCGCGCAAATCGTTTCGCCCGGATGTTATCGGCAATCGATTTTTGAATCTGCAGTAAATTAAATCCGTCGTTTTTGAAAAAAGAAACATCTTCACAGAAAAGAACGGATTTAACAAGATACGACGGTATACTGTCGATCGGCGTAAAATATTTATTACCTTTTCCAACGACAATCACGCTATCGTCACCGTCTTCCGTAATCACGGCATGCGCAAAGGCCGTGTCGAGTAATTTTCTGACGTTGATCGAGTCGCCGAGATTGTACAATTTGAAATCATGGCTCAGCGTGAATTCCGGATCGAAACGAATACTGTCGAGATGGGCCATGTCAATTTTCAAATCGAACGCGTACGCCATCGAGCCATTGGCGCGAAAACCCTCGAGCTTGCGTTTCAGCGCCGACGGGATGGAAAACATAAAATCATTGATGGTAATCTCCGGCATCTCCACGCGAAATTGATACAGCGGTTTATCGTGAAGATTCGCCATTTCGCCACTAACGTTGAAATTAATTTTATTCAGATAAAAACGGGTTTGCGGATTGATGATAATATCGTTCGGCGCAAGATCCAGATTCAGATCAAACCCGATGCTCATATTCGACAGCTTTTCATCGGCAATAGCGTCGGAATGAATGCCAAGATCGTAAATATTGAGCGTCGCATGAAGACGATCGTATTCCGAATTCTCTTCAAGGCTCAATAACTGGGCGTCGAAATTTTTCAAATAGATTTTGGCGCCCGTAACCGTTTCGACGAAAGGAATTTTAAAACCCGCGTCAAAAAGGCCGTTGATGTATAACTGGTGCTGGCTGTGATTCAGCGTGCCGTTGATCGTGAATGTATTCGCCTGTCCGGGCTGTACGACTTCGCCGCTCAGTTCAAACTGCGCATCACGAAACATGCTCTCATGAAGCTCTAATTTACCGTTGTTCAACGAGGCTTCGTACGACGGACGAAGCCGTTTGTTTTTTTTATTTTTCGTCCCCGCGCCGTCGAAGCCGATATAGCGAACCGCGATACGTTGGATCGCTACCGACGGTAATTTTTTATCGAGGTAGCGCTGAATAAAACCGGCTATTTTGTTTTTACTCTGATCGGAAGCAGGAACGGCTTGTTCCGTCGTATCGGCTTTTGTTTTCAGGCTGTCGATCAACGGCGAGAAATTGTAATCGCCTTCGGCTTTGCGGAAAAGATTGATCGAGACGGAATCGGCGGAAACCGACCGGATATAATTGCCGCTCAGAAAACCGAACAAATAAAAATCGACAGACATATTCTGGATGCTCACAAGATTCAGAAGTTGCGCGAGCGAATCGGGGTCGACTTCTCCGTCGGGTATGTAACGAGTATAGCTTGAATCGAAAGCCAGCCGGATCGAGAAATCGCGCAAAGTCATCGACGTCGCAGAAGGGAAATCAATCGAAGCGATTTTGACAGTTGTATGGGTTTTATGTTCAAAACGCCGGAGCGCCGAATCGATTTTATCGCGAATAATCATGTGTGCGAGCGGCGGCCCGGCAAAAATAACTAAAATCAGGAGCGCCGCTATCACGGACGCTAGGATTTTCCAATATTTTATAAAAAAAGCTTTCATCACTTACAAAATTATTCCTGCGACGGTCCCGGTCAACAACGTCGCTAGCATGCCGCCTAACACCGCGCGCATGCCAAGCGCGGCGATATCTTTACGCCGTTCCGGTGCGAGCGGTGAAATGCCTCCGATCTGGATCGCAATCGATGAAAAATTGGCAAACCCGCACAGCGCGAACGTCGAAATCATAATTGATTTATCGGAAGTCAGCGTCTGATCTTTGATGTAGTCGGCTAATTGCAGATAGGCAACAAATTCATTGAGCGTAACTTTAGTGCCTAATAATGAACCCACCGCAAAAGCTTCATTCCACGGCACGCCGACGATGAAAGCCAGCGGCGCAAGCAAATAACCGAAAATCGTTTGAAGCGATAAATCGTTGATGCCAACCAGTTCGCCGCCATACGAAATAATGGCATTGAACAGGGCAATCAGCGCGATAAAGGCGAGCAGCATTCCGGCAACATTGAGTGCGAGTTGTACGCCGTCGGAAGCGCCGCCGGCAGCCGCTTCGATCACATTCGATGCGTTTTTTTCGACGTTAAGTTTCACCGTGCCGCGCGTGACGGGTTCTTCCACTTCCGGGTACATGATTTTGGAAATGGCCAATCCTGCCGGAGCCGCCATGATGCTCGCGCCCATCAATTGAGTCGCAAATTTGATCTGCGCTTCCAGCAATGGCAGATTGTGCGCAGCGGCAAACGATTCCCCGAGCATCTGGATGTACGCGGCCATCACGCCGCCGGCAATCGTCGCCATCCCGCCGACCATGATCGTGAGCAATTCCGATTGCGTCATCGTTTTGATAAACGGCCGTATCATCAACGGCGCTTCCGTCTGCCCGACGAAAATATTGGCCGTATTGGACAACGATTCCGCGCCGCTCGTACCCATCAGTTTCGCCATCACCCACGCCATACCCTGAACGATTTTTTGCATCACGCCGAGATAGTACAACACCGACATCAACGATGAAAAGAAAATGATCGTCGGCAAGACCTGGAACACAAAGAAAAATCCCAGGCTGCCCGTCACGCCGGGTCCAGGGCTAATCGCCAAATTACCGAAAACAAATTTGGCGCCTTCGGTCGTGAATCCAAGCAATTTCACAATGCCTTCGCCGAGCAATTGAAACAATTGAAAAAACCAGCCGAGCGGAGCAAAAAATTCTCCGAGTTCTCTGCCTTTGATGATCAGAATGCCAAACACGATCTGGATGGCCATGCCCATGCCTACCAATCGCCAATTGATACGCTTTTTATTATTCGACACGAGGTATGCAATACCGAAAATTACGGCAATTCCCAAAAGCCCTATGAAGCGGTCCATAAAGACTCCATATTAAAAACAATGCTTGGCAGAGAGTTATTAGTTAATGATGCAGAAGATCGTTCAGGAATGTTGGCTAAAAGGCGGATCAAAGTAAAAATTAAATTTTTCTTTTGCAAGAAGTTTGCTCACACGGCTTACAGGGTTTTACATGATAAGAATTTTTAAAAAGAATTGACAACCGAAAGCGTCGTCTTTTCAAGATCTTCGAGTGTCCCGTTATTCACGATCACCGCATCGGCACGCCGTTTTTTTTCCTCCAAATCCATCTGCGAACGGATTCGGTTTATGATATCGCTTTCCTTGAAACGATCGCGCGCCCGAATGCGGGCGATCCGTACGGGCAGATCGGCGTAGACGACGATGATCTTATCAAACATCGATTCCATCCCGGCTTCATAGATCAGCGCAGCATCGACGACGATGCGTTTCCATCCGTCACGCTGTGCGGAAACGATAGCGAATCCGATTTCACTGATCAAATGCGGATGTGTGATCTGATTGAGTTTTAATTTTTTTATTTCGTCGGCAAAAACGATATGGCCGAGTTCCTTCCGCTTAAGCGCGCCCGACTCGTCGATAATGCCCGGACCGAAAGCATGGACCAATTCATGCAGAACGGATGGATTGTCTTCGACGATTTTTTTTCCGATTTTATCGGCATCAATAACGTAAAATCCGTTCCGTGATAAAATGTTGGCTACCTCGGTCTTGCCGCATCCAATACCGCCCGTGAGCCCTATCAATGAAGCATTCATACGAATTTAAATTTTAAATTAAATCATTAAGCTGATTTCCGTCGCATCATTCATCCAGCTTCAATTGCTCTCCCTCAAACGGCAGCTCGAGATTTGAAATCGGCTGCAATGATTGGCCGATGATCCCTTGCAATTCCCCGTAAAGGCGCGATGTATTCAATAAAACGCGTTCGATTTGTTTTTCCCGCTTTGACCAGATTTTTTCCATGGCGCGTTTTTCCGAATCGAGATCTTCTTTCATCGCGCTAAACGATTCCACAATCGCTTCGATGCGCTGTCGAAATTCCTGTCCTGACAAATACGCGTACATCATTTCCATTTTTTCGTTTTTACCTTCGGCGGCAGCCTGCGCCTGTGCCAAATCGATCATCGCGGAGCGTAACACTGCCGCTAATCCAACCGCAGCATGAAAGTCAACGATCCACACGCCTTCGACGTTGCCGATCACGGTCATATCTTTGGGCAGGACGATGGAAACGATCACGGCGATATTGGCCTTCACGTCGCGCTGATCATCTTTTAATTTTTGCACCCAGCCGTCGCTCCACGATTTCGTACGTTTCGATTCCCAAATGATCGTTCCGCATTCTTTTCCGTTTTGCAATTTTACGCGCTGAATGACATCCGCGCCGCGAACGCCTTTGGGTACCGGAACAATATCGTCATAGCGAAATTGTTCTTTCAAAAGATTTTCAAGCTCGACTTCCAGAATTTCACCCTGCGATTGCTGGGAACCTTGTTCGGCTTTGCGCTTAAGTTCATCGATTTGTTTTCGCAAATCGGCTTCACGTTTATCACGCTCCGCGTCCTTAAGCTGGTTTGCTTCAGCCAATTTCACCGCTGCATCGTCCCAGATTTTTTGCCGTTCTTCGGATAATTTACGTTCCATCTCAAGTTTAAATGCCCGCTCACGATCCTCGAGATCGCGCTGGCGTTTCAATAGCGCCAGTTCTTTTTCTTCGGCTTCTTTCAGACGTTCGGATTTTGTGTCTAACTGCTCCTGCAAATATTTGAGTTTTAGATTCAGATCGGCTTCAGCTTCTTTTCTAACTTTTTCTTCAGCGTCTTTCACAGCCTTGCGGTATTTTTGGCCGAATTCTTCCCGAACTCTTTCTTCAACTTCTTTGCTGACTTGTTTGGTAAAAGCTTCCGTCAGCTCGATCTTGTTCCCGCATTTGGGACAAATGACGGTACGTTCTGTCATGATGACCTCTATAAAAAATGGCTAAATTTCCGGTGAAACCTGATCCCGCATGCAAATCCTGGCATAATCGCAACGTTGGCACAACGCGCGATCGGCCGTTTGTTCAAAAGGCGTTTCAGGATCAACTAGCTTTCCTAAAACTGATTTTAATAAATTTTCGAATTCCATCAAAGCGCCCAATTCTACGCGAGTATTTTTTGAAACGATCAAAGGCCGGAAACCTTTGCGAATTTCTCTGAAAAAATAAACGCCGGATTCCATCGCCGCAAGTTGCATTTCACCGGCAAGCACATAAGCATAAAATAACACCTGCCGCTCCATGGATTGATCTTGAACGGTTTCAAGCTTTTTAAAATCATCGACGTTTAGATTATCTTTAGGTTGTCCGGTTTTGTAATCGACGATACGAATCAGATCGCCAAACTTTTCAACCCGGTCCAATTTTCCATTCAAGTGAATGTTTTTTTCGCGGCCATTCGCCGAAACGGTAATCAGGCGTGAAAAAGTTTTTTCAAGTTCCAGCACGCTGACCGGCGCCGTTTGTACGCGCTCTTTTTCGTTATGTAAAAAATCTTTGATGATGTTGACGCCGACATCGACGAGTAAACGATTTTTCCCGAAATCGAGCGATCCTTCGTGTAGTTGATGAGTAAAGGCTTTAAGAACGCATTTCTCAACTTTTTCAATCATCGTGTCGATGGCGCCGGCCGACAACGTTTGGCCGCGATACGGTTCATACAACTCGGCAAGAACGGCGTGTACGGCATTTCCGAAAATATCCGGCTCGATCGTTTCTTCTACTTCATCCGGCGGAAATAAATTCGCCACATAGCGGAAATAAAACTGAAGCGAACAGGTGATGAATTTATTCAACGCGCTCGGCGACACGCCTTTTTCAAAATAACGGTCGAGGGTTGCCAATATCGCTTCGTCTTTGTTTACGTTAATTACATATCGAGGATGAGCCGGTGATGACGCCGATTCCGCCGGAAGTGTCACGAGACGTTGATTCAAACGCACGTTCGGATTGATGGCCGGCCACTCGTGCAGAAGCTGTGTGATAAAACGGCTTTGCTCGCCTTCGCCGAGTTCATTGGGTTCCGTATCATAAATCAACCGAATCGAAACAGCGCGCTGCAGTAACCTGTAAAAATTATAAGCATAAATCGCATCTTTATCGAGATACGTGGACAATCCGAATCCTTTGCGAATATCAAACGGAATGAGCGAGTGATTGACTTTCGCCGACGGTAAAATATTTTCATTCGCCGATACGACAATCAGATTTTCAAAATCTAACGAACGCGTTTCCAGCACACCCATGATTTGTATGCCTTCCAAAGGCTCCCCGGAAAACGACAATCGTGTCGCACTCAATGCGCCGGTTAATAAATTCTGAAAGCCTTTTACTCCAAGATCTAATTTGTACGCCGACGTCAGCATTTTTAATCGATTTACAATATTACCGAATTCCGTCAGCATCTCCAGTTCGAAAACGCTCATGTCCGCACCGACTGAAAGTTTCTGCACTAATTCTTTGAACGTCGAAATTGAATGATCTGTATTTTTCCATTGAAATAATAAAAACCGAATGGGTTCCAGTTCTTCCAAATTGTCCGGATCGAGGAACACGATATTCTCTTTTAAAATTTTAGATTTACATGCGCGGATCAAAGAGCGATCCTTGAAGAGATTTTGAATAAAAGGATGCGCCAAAAGGCGTAAGATATCCAGGTAATAATACGATTGCCCCGATCGGTTACGCTCTTCCGATGACGCATGCATTTGAAAAATATTCATAATAAGATCGTAAAGCGGCGTTGAACGCAATGACAATCCCATACTGATGTTGACGCTTTTGACGGACTCGGGCATCGAATATAATAATGGTAACAACAGGCTTTCATCGGCCAACACAACTGCAATGGAAATGGGGCTCTTTCCTTCCTCAAGCCACTCACGAATAATATTGCCTGCTACTTTTGCCTGAACTGCTTTTTTAGCCGCGCCGATGATGTCAACGTTTTTGGAATCTTTGATCAATCGTTCGGAACGGAATTTCCAATCGGACGGTATCCATGCCTTCGCATAACGGCGGATGGAATGACCCGCTTCCTGCAATTCATGATTCAGATAATACTCGTCAGTATCCCAGAATATTTCCGCTCGTTTATCTTTGACAAGTTTTTTAAAAAGTTTTTCTTCCGCCGCGGTGAGCGCATTGAATCCGGCGAAAATAATTTTCTTCCACGAATGCCGTGCTAAGTATTCATCGATGTTTTCAGCCACTTCCCTGGCAATTCGCCCTGCCAGCGATTGATGTTTATCTTGCAATTTACGCTGCAAGGATTCGTACATGGCCGCGAGCAAACTCCAGAAATTTATAAATTGATCCTGGAACGGGGTAACGTCCTCGCCGCCGGGGTTCCATCTTTCCATCGCTTTGGCTTTGTCGAGCGAGCCGAACAGCGACGGCGCATCGGCCAGGTCATGGTCAATGTCATTGAAATCTTTTAACAACATTTCACCCCACGGCGCGAAAAGTTCGAACGAGTCATTGCCGCCGGCGTCACCATAACAAGCATACAATTCAAACAACGCCAGCATCGGATCGGCTTCGTGAATGCCGCTGACGGCCTGATTGAAATCTTCAATCGCATAAACGTCCGGCATCCACGACGACTGCGCCAGCGTCCGTTGCAGCGCAAGTTTAAAAAACAGACACGCGCGCCGGTTTTGAAACACGACGCAGAGATCACCAAGATTCTCATGCCGAGTTATTAAATCGTCGGCTAATTCGTCTAAAAAAGTTTTCATGCGACCGGTACAATTTTTTCGTCTTCGATATACACTAAAATCTTTTTAATAACCGGGTATCCAAGTTTCTCGAGCGCGCGGCCATACCTTTGGATTTGCGCGGTGTGTTCTTCCCCTTCCTCCTCCCCGGTTTTATAATCAATGACCACAATTTCGTGATCGAGTATGACGACGCGGTCCATACGTAGCAGTTCTTTCGAATCAAGAAATACCTCCGCCTCCGTCCGCACGCGAACGCCGGGCTCAAAGTACGGCTTGACCATTTTATGGCCGAGTAGCCGTAATAATTTTTCTGAAAGATCGCGGCTTTGTTTTGAATCCAGCCATCCTTCACTTTCTTCCGCACTCAAAACGGGCACAATGTCATCGAGCGTCCGTATTTGTGCCAGCGCTGCGTGCACTAATTTGCCCCATTCTCGACGTGAAAGGTCATCATAGGGTTGAAAACATGAATGTCGTTTCGTTCGTAATTTCGGGCGTTGCGGGCTGGTGGCATAATTTTCCAAAGCAACCGACGGCCGCTCGTCCATTTTATTGCGTAAGGGTTGGGCCGTATCTCCAAACGCATACGTCATTTTTCCTTCTTCCCAATTCATCGACTGCCGTAAAAAGGACGCGATAACATCGTTGACGCTTTTCAATTCTGTAATTTTATTTTCGGCGGCTTTTTTGGTGAGTACGCTAAAAAGATATAATCGTTCTTTAGCGCGCGTCATAGCGACGTACAATAAATTGGCCTGGTCGATAAAATTTTTATCGGATTCTTCTTCATATGTTTTTTTACATTCGGTTTCTTCCAGCGATGAATGGCTCTTGAGTAAAACGGCTGGAAGCGTTCGGAACGGCTTCGAACGAAGCTCCGTCCAGATATAGTCGCGTGTTTTTTTGAATTGCCAGCCGGTTTCGTCGATGATCACGACCGGAAATTCCAATCCTTTGGCTTTGTGAACGGTCGAAACGCGAACGGCATCGGTTTCATCCGGCGAAACGATGGATAATTTATTTTTTTGAATATCCCACCATTTCAAAAAATTCATCAGCGTGTTATCATACTTAATTGAATAATTAAGTACTGAGTCTAAAAAATAAATCACAAAAGGACTGGCCGTTAACGAAGGCAAAAATGTTCGCACAATATCTTCCGCCATTTCGTACAGCGGCTGGCTCAGCAACCGGCTTTCATCCAGTACGAATCCGCGTTCCTCCAGCCAACTTAGAAATTGCCTCCGATCATGCTTCTTGTCCTGAATCGCTTCAGCCATAATCCGGCGATCCTCTGAGGTCGGCGTACGTCCGAGCGCTCCCGTCAAAATACCATTCATCAGCGCCATGCAGTTAACGTCATCCAAGGCATCGTTGAGATAGCGCATGACAGCCAGAATAATGCGTACCTCTGCCGACTGATCGATGAGAAGCGATTCTGCGGAAACCACATGGATATCACGGCTCATCAGAAAGCGCGCAATGGCGCTGCCTCGCTCATTGTTTCGCGTCAGGATCGCCATATCTTTCCATGCGTAACCGTCTTTCTCAAGCATACGAATTGTTTCCAATAACTTTTCATTGATACGATCTTCGATCGTCGTCTCATCGGCGCGGGGTAAAAACTCGATATGAATGTAACCGCCGGATGAACCGTTTTTCGGCAATTGACGGATGTCATGATAAATTTTTTGAAGTTCGGTTTCTTTAAAATGTGCCAGCCATTCGAAAAAACGATTATTGAAACTGACAATCTCGGGCAAACTCCGGTAATTATATTTCAGCGGCTCTTCTTGGTAATGTTGCTTCAACGCGGCTTCGGTTTCCACCAGACGATCGCTCATCTCGCTGCCGGGTATTTCCGGTAAACGGCTGAATTGTTCCAGGTCGCCACCGCGCCAACGGTAAATCGCTTGTTTGCCGTCGCCTACGAGCAACGCCGTTCCGCCGTTCGCCAAGGCATTTTCCACTAACGGCAAAATATTCAGCCATTGCATTGCGGAAGTATCCTGAAATTCATCGATCATATAATGCAAAAATTTTTCACCAACTCTTTCATAAATAAAAGGCGCAGGTTCGTCACGAACCACAGATGCAATGTGTTTATTGAAATCGGAAATCAAAACTGCAGCCGTTTCCTTTTTGAGCGCTTCGAGAATATCATTGATTTCATGCAAGACAGCCGTCGCATACAGATTTTGTAAAACGGCTTCGGCTAAAATGTAGAAAGAAACATGTTTTCGGATCTGTTCGTAACACGCAATCAATTCCGGTTTAATTCGGTCAATCACGCGGCCGCGGCCGTCCTTGGAATTCGCCGAATACCAGCGATCTTCATAAATGGCATCCAGAACGTATGAGTTCGGCTGAAGATTCTTAACGGACACATCGCTTGTCAATTTTTCAAAAAAACCAGCAATGCCTTTGCTCTTTTGTTGAAAATGATCGACAGTAAGGCCGGATTCGGCGATTAGCACACAGGCTTTGTGCGCCCATTCGGTAATCGTTTTTTCCGACTGATTTTTCAAACGGCGAAGATCGCGGCCTGTTGCGACAAACGCATCCAATGAAATATCACGCAGCTTTTCAAGATAATGAAAGCTGTCTTCATCCATCAGCGTTTGGGCAACTTTGAAAATATCGCGGTCGAATGTATTCCAACTTTTTTCATCTTCGGTTTTGGATAAAACAAAATCAACCAGAAGAGCCGTCAGTGTTGACGATTCCGGTTGTCCTGCGCGATAAATGAGCCGGTCAACCGCTTCCGCCAGCATCGGATCGGATTCGAGTTCGATCTGAAAATTAACATTCAATCCGAGATCTCGGGCAAAAGTTCTTACGATTTTATGAAGAAAGCTGTCGATAGTTCTGACATGAAAATCGGAATAACGATGTAAAATCATTTTTAACAGATGCGCCGATCGATGCCGGAGTTCCGCTTCACTCAATTGTAAATCTCCGCAAAGGTCGCGGCATAAGCTCTCATTCGCGGCATCGAGTTTCATATGACCCGCAAAAGCCTGCAGTGCATCGATAATGCGCTGTTTCATTTCCGACGCCGCTTTGTTCGTAAACGTAATAGCCAGAATCGTGTGGAAAGGCTGCTCGGAGCTTAACGCGTGTTTCAAGTAATGCCGGACCAGCGTGTATGTTTTGCCGGATCCGGCTGACGAGCGGTAAACTGTAAAAGCGCCTGTTGTCATACGTTATAATACAGCTTTGGATTTTATTTCGATATATTGATTGATCACGGCGGTCGTCAGTTCCTCCGGCAAAACGTCCAGCACCATCACGCCGTTGGTTTTCAAAAATGCCAGCGCTTCGCGCCGTTCATTGATCAGTTCGGCTGTCACGGCTTTTTCAAAAACGGAATCGGTCGTATCGGCCGGTTGATGAATAATTTGCGATAACAGACGATCCTTCATGATCACGCACAGCGGCAAATGCTTCGGATACATCATGGCCAAATTTTTGATAAGAATTTGCGAAGCATACCGATCCAGCACTTCCGTAAAAACGACGATCAGTGAACGGCGTTTCTGTTTGAGTTTTAGAAATTCAAAAGCGCGCCCGTAATCGGATTCGACCAGCTCGCTTTTGACGTTATACAACTGATCCGCCATCCGCGCAAGCTGCGACTTATTTTTTTTAGGAGCAAGATAGCTTTGAATCGCCTGTGAAAACACCAGTAATCCGACGCGGTCGTCGCGTTTGACGGAAATATGCGCCAGCATCAGCGCTGCATTGATGGCATGATCCAGCTTCGATAACCCCAGCGACGTCGTTCCCATCAGTCTACCCGCATCGATCAGGATCATCACCTGCTGGCTCCGCTCCAATTGATATTGCATCGAAATTAATTTACCTGCTCGCGCCGACGCGTTCCAATCGATCCGTCTGTATTCGTCGTCGGGATTATACTCGCGCAAACTTTCGAATTCCGTACCCAAGCCGTATTGCTTAACCGGCCTCATCCCGATCTCGGCTAATTTGCCTCGCATCGACATCAGTTCAAATTTTTTAATTTCCTTATAATTGGGATAAACTTTCACGGATTGTCCAATTTGATAAACCAATATTCGGCGAATCAATCCGAAAATCGGGCCGTCGCAGGCGATGTTGAGCTGATGAAAAAAATAATCACCGCGCTGGTCCGGCGTAACCCGATACGTCAATTCCTTCCTCTCGCGGCGCTTCAACCTTTCCTTGAAAATGACGTCTCGTAATTCAAACTCGTCCGGAGGTTCATCACGAATAACCAGCGACAGGCTTTGCAACGAACGGTTTTCGATGTCGAGTGTAACCGTGTTCGGCGCGCCCAGCGCCAGTTTGGACGCGACATGGCGGGAAACAAGAATCTGCCGCTCATCCGGAATCTGAAAAAATTCAAAAGCACAGCCGCCCGCCGTTAATAATAAAATTCCTATCGATACGTATACGGCGGCCGGATCGATGACGCCGTACATCATGCATACCGCCGAAAGAAAAATCAGGATAATGGTACGGGAAGTGAACGTCATCGTATCGTTCCGTCATGATGGGGAAAATTAAAAATTGGCTGCGAGAATATAGGCAAGCGAAAGATTAAAATCTAAAATAAAAACAGTGAAGCTAGGCTGAGACAGCAAACCGCGATCTAAAAACATTGACAATAAAATCAACCTGCTCTTCGATCGTCATCGCTGAATTGTCCAATTCTATCGCATCGGCAGCTTTGATGAGCGGGCTTTCTGCACGGGTTGAATCGAATTCATCGCGGGATTGAATATCGGCGATCATTTCATCCAATGGAACATGAACTCCTTTTGCCGCCATTTCTTTCTGACGGCGTTTGGCGCGTTCTTCCACTTTCGCCGTTAAAAAAAATTTCAATTCAGCGTTTGGAAAAATTACCGTTCCCGCGTCACGCCCGTCGATGACAAATCCGCCTTGCTTCCCGATCTCCCGTTGCTGCTTCACTAGAAACTCCCGAACTTCGCGGACGCCGGAAATCACGCTGACGTTTTGCGTGACCGCCATTGTACGAATGTCTTCAGAAACATCCCGTCCGTTTAAAAAAGTTTTCTGAACGCCATTTTCGTAATTCAATGAAAGTTGAAGATGGTGAAGTAAGGCAATCACATCGGCTGCACGACCCGGATTGATTTGCCGTTCGAGAACAGCTAACGTGATCGCGCGATACATGGCGCCCGTGTCGAGGTAAGTATAATTTATTTTTTTAGCAACTTCTCTCGCTGTGGTGCTTTTGCCGGAGCCAGCCGGACCGTCCAGAGTGATTATAATTTTTTTCACGATCCTAAACCCACAATTTTCTTCAACGCATCCACTTCCTGCGGTTTGAGATTTCGCCATTGACCGTATTTCAATTTGCCGAGCAACAGCGGGCCGTAGCGCGTGCGATAGAGTTGGCGCACTTTGAATCCGAGCTTGCGGAACATTCGTTTGACTTGTTTGTTCTTGCCTTCGTGGATTGTAATTTCAACCGCTTCTTTGGCTAATTTTTTGGCTTTGCACGGCGACGTCGTTCCGTCAAACAACCGGACGCCTTTACGCAAAATGGCAAGTTCTTTTTCCGTGATACGTTTGTTCAGAACGGCGACATAGGTTTTTTCAACGCCGAATTTCGGATGCGTCAGGCGGAAAGATAATTCGCCGTCGTTGGTCAGCAGCAAAAGCCCCGTCGTGTCATAGTCCAAACGTCCGACAGGAAAAATCCGTTCGCTGATTTTAATCAGATCGACGACTGAATCTCGCCCTTTTTCATCCTTCACCGTTGTAACGTAATTCAGCGGTTTATGCAGCAGAATATAAATATTTTTTTGTTTTAAGTGAACGCGTTTACCATCGACCGTTACGTGATCCAATTCCGCGTCTACTTCCGTCGCCAGGTCGGTCACCGGATGTCCGTTGATCGCAACACGGCCTTCGAGAATAATGTCTTCGCTGCTTCGCCGGCTGGCTAGTCCCGCTTCTGCTAAAAAACGATTGAGGCGCATCAGAATTTTTCCGCTGAAATTTTACGTTTATCCGTATTCGCATCGGTGTCAATGTTGTGGCTGGCGAGTGAACGCAGATCCGGTTTTGCCACCAGCGCTTTGGCGTACGAATCGCGCCAGCGAAGATTTAATTCGGCAATTTCACCCGGCTCGCGAATCGATTTTATGTGAATGAGGCATTCGGCCAGAATTTCTTTCTGCGTCTCAGCGTCGAAAGGCGCGCCGAACAATTGCCCGAAAGGAAATCGAACCAAAATCGTCCGCGGCGGTTTCGCATTTTGACAAATGGTTTTGAGCGAACTGACCATAATGGTGCTGATTTCGGCTTCTTCGATTTCACGTGCCATCAGAGCGGCCGTTTGATGGCCAAGCGGGCCGACCGGCGTAATGACGACGACGTCGACGAGATACTTCTGGAGCAGCTTGATGATTTTCGGAACTGTGTCGTTGATGATCGCCTTCGGGTCCTTGGTTTCGCCCATCACGCTGAAATGCGATTCGGAAACGGCGCTTATCTTTTTTTCTTTTTCCATTTCAAGCAACCGATCTACCGGGAAATTGCAATTAAAATCGAGATTGATGGAATCTTTGAGATCGTAATATTTGTGTGAAATCCGAATATCTTCCTGCGTGATCGTTTTTTTGATCTCACGAAATGACGGGTCGCCGTTTTCATCCGCCAGATTAAAATGTTTAGTCTGTTTCCACGGATATAAACCTGCCGTGGTTATCAATGCCACTTTGGCTTCGGAAATATCTTTACTGAGATGCTTCCACGGAGCGTCTTGATTGACGGCCCACGTATAATCTTTTAATAATCGATTTTCCATAACTTACCTCAAAATAATTATTCAATATTTACGGCGTTGGTTCGTTCGAGAGATTTGATTCGGCAGCCGGTGTTTCATTATTGACGGTCGGTTCATTAGCTGGCGATGTCGCCGGTGACTCCATATTAGAATCTTTGACTTTATTGCCTGAAAAATCAAACTCCATCGTTTCAGCAAATTCTTTATCTTCGCGAAGAATATCTTCGATTTCTTTTAACTTCGGTAATTCTGAAACGGCATCGAGCCCGAAGTGTTCGAGAAATTGCTTCGTCGTGCCGAAAAGCAACGGCTTGCCCGGCGCATCTTCACGGCCCACGACGGTGATCAGATTTTTTTCCATGAGCGATCGCAACGTCCAATCGGCGTTGACGCCGCGGATTTTTTCGATTTCAGAACGCGTAATCGGCTGGCGATACGCAACAATCGCGAGTACTTCTAACGAAGATTGCGATAATTTTTTTTCAGCTTTCGAGGCAAAAAGGCGCGCAACCCACTTGTCATACTGCGGATGCGTGGCAAATTGAAAACCGCCTGCAATTTTGACAATCCGCATAGCCATGCCGCGATCCTGATATTCCTTGTTAAGCACGTCGATCACCGTTTTGACCGTTGCTTTGCTGATCTCGTCACGCTGAATGCATTCGACAATTTTTTCAATCGGTAGAGGCTCCGTCGAAGCAAATACAATCGCCTCAACCACATGTTTGACGTCCACTCCGTCAATGATAATCGGTTCGTAACTCAAAACCTTTCCATCCTCCTGCTTTATTTTGAAAATATCCGTTTAACGAAGGAAACAATTTTTTTGAAAAAACTTTTAATCGGCGAATCTTGAATGGTCGGAGTTTCTTCCATCTTGATTTCTTCAATGCGATGAGACTCCGCATTCGTTGTTTCAATAGTTGTCTGATTTGACTCGTCACTGTTCGAAATAGTCAAAGCCGCTTGTTCCTGTGTTTTCGTTTCAGATTCGCCATCTCCTGAATCAGCGTTTGATTGAGTCACTTCTTCAGCTTGCCATTCAGAAGAATCAGAAACTTCTGTAATGTCATTGGCTTGATACTTTTCCTGATTTTCAATTTCAGACATCGGCTCGATGATTTCATGTTTTGATTCATGATCGTTTTCAATTTTTTCTATTTCGCTTTCAGCCTCATATTCCACATCGGCAACATTTTCAGACATCGTTTCAATTTTTGATTCGTCAACTTTAACATCATCCGATTCTACGGATTTAATTTCAGGAAAATACGATGCAATGACGCGATTCTCTTCTTCCTTGATTTCGTCTTCCTCTTCTTTTCTTTTTTGATTTTCATCTGCATCATCCGATTCATCATGCTCCTCGGTTGATCGCTCTTCTTCGACTTTCTCAAAAGATTGATTGATGTTGTTACCGGTTTCCGATACAGTTTCTTCTACGGTTGAATGATCCTCCGGCTCAGAAACTTCCTGCTGGATGGGTTCAACTGCATCGGTAACTGGTTCGTCGATGCCTTTTATTTCAATTACCGATTCCGGTATTTCTTCAGCAGTGAATTCGTTTGAAATTGTTTCACCATCGGCTGAAATATCTTGCACAGATTCAACTTGTTCTGCCGATGTTTCCGATTCAATATTATCTATGTCCGCTTGTGTGTCGATAACTTGTGATAATATTTCTTCACGTTGAGGGTGAATTATTTCCTCCGTTGTGGCGACTGATGCTACATTAGTTTCATCGGCGATAACTTCATGGGATTGCAATTCAGGCGATTCATCGTCCTGAAATTCGGAAGCTTTGTAAATCCAAATATCGTCGAATATCGATGCCTGGCGAATGGCAATTTCTCCCTTTTTGACCAAGTCCAGCAAAGCCAGGAACGTCACGACGATTTCAATTTTATCCATCGCTTCACAGAGTTCGGTAAACAGATAACAATTGCGGTCGCGAAAAAAATCCATGATATATTGCGTCTGCTGTTCGATCGTGACGTTGAGCCTCTCGACGCGATGGAAAAACGGTTTCGGTTTTTTCTCCATCGCTTTTTTGTAAGCGGTCAACAAATCAAAAAACGAAATATCTTTGAGCCCGATCGCTTCCTCTTCATTTTTGGGCAGCAAATCAAAATTAAAATACGTACGCCGATACACGGTTCGCCAATATTCGTCCAATTCGGACAATGTTTTCGAAGCTTCTTTAAATTGGCGATATTCGATCAGGCGGCGCGATAACTCCTCGCGCGGATCCATCATCTCTTCTTCCTCTTCCTCCGTCGGATCGGGCGGAAGCATCGATTTGGCTTTGATGCGCATCAACGTCGCCGCCATAAGAATAAACTCGCTCGCAATATCGAGATTTAAATCCGTCATCAATTGCAGATATTCCAAATACGATTTGGTAATACGCGAGATGGGAATATCGTAAATATTCAACTCATCCTTGCGAACGAAGAACAGCAAGAGGTCGAGCGGGCCTTCGAAGTTTTGTAATTTGATTTTGTAAGTCTGGGACATATTATTTTTCGTAATCCAATGGAATATTACCGATTCCTTTTTTCTTCATCAATGCTTCGATCGCTTTCGGTTCGCGCGGAGCCTTTTCACTTAAATTAATAGCGCCGTCAGCCGTCACTAAAATATCGTCTTCGATGCGAACGCCAATGTTCCACCATCTTTTATCGACGGGACTTCCTTCAGGAATATAAATGCCGGGCTCGACGGTCGTAAAATAACCCGGAGAAAAATCGGTCGCAAATCCCTGCGGATCGTGAACATTCAATCCAATAGAATGCATGTATCCATGTATCGTGTAACGTTTGGCTTCTTTACGCTCTTTGATGAGTCCAAGTTCAATCAAGCCGTCTTCGAGAACTTCCGTAATTTTTGCCGAAATTGCGCCGTAGTTTGCGCCAGGCTTGATCATGGCAATACCCGCTTTTTGCGCGTTCAACACAATTTGATAAATGGCTAACTGTTCAGTTGAGAATTTTCCGTTGACCGGAAACGTACGTGTCACGTCCGCAGTATACCCGTGATATTCCGCGCCCATGTCAATCAGCAGCAATTCCCCGTCTTTCATAAGTTTGCGGTTTGGACGGTAATGCAAAATGACGCTGTTTTCTCCGGCGCCGCAGATCGAACCATAGCCTTCGTGTTCCGAACCGTTTTTCGTAAAAACGTATTCACCCACCGCGCGCGCTTCGTATTCGTACATCCCAGGCTCGACGCTTTTCATCATTTGAATGTGTGCATCGGCGGAAATCTCGATCGCTTTTTTGAGTAATTTAATTTCATCTTCGGTTTTGACCGAGCGCATCTCATTGATAATCGGATCGATGTCATGAAATTTTTTG